>JBHCFR010000030.1:0-12174 GCA_041801945.1 Moraxella sp.
AAATACCATCATTTTGGGTATCTCTACGCCCATCACCTCCATCGGTCCTGCCAGCCCCCAGAGCAGTATGGTAAACGAGACGATGGAGCTCACCGAGGCAATCACCCCTGTGGCAAGTGTTAGAGAATGTTTGACATAATGCTGCACATCTTGCTGAATGCGTTGGTCAGGGTTATCAAGTTTGTTGTCTAGGACCGCATTTTGCTGCACTTTATAGTAAGCCTGATTGTCCAGCCATTTATCCAAAAGATTACGGTTTAGCCACTCTATCCAGTTGATGCTAAATCGCTGCTCGGCATAATACATGAGCAAAGCATTTGCCACCGCCGCTGCTGCAATAAAGCAAAACACCACCATCTGCGTCCAAAACACCGATTGGTTCAAGTCCTGCAAAGATGAATACATGGTGTTATACCAATTAGAATGGATTAAGCTAATCCTAACTTCTAACAAAGTCAAAAACACGATGAATGCAAAAAACGCCAAAGGCTTAATGCTGCGTTTGGGGGATAAATAGCCCCAAGCCATCGCCCAAAACTGCCGACCCCAATGGGTAAAGCGAACCAATGCCCAGACAAACAGCGAAAAGCACACGATGGTAATCATCATGCTTTTGGCAAGCCAAATCAGTGAATCAATAATCTCTTTTGACCAATCCATAGGTGCCTCAATGGATAACGTAAATGCCCTTATCTTGTGCTAAATGAGCGATGATTTGTCATCTCAGGCATGACACCTCATCGCTTTGTTTTCATTTAGCATGCATATTAGCATGAAAAACAAACCACGCTATTCTAGCATGGTTTGACCAAATTGACGTAAAATGATAACGAACGACCACCAAAATCATGATAAATGATTCGTGCTGGTTGGTCAAAAATCGTGGCGTGGGAGTGCCTTTGACCCAAACACGGTGAAAAAGACAGAAGTTAAGAGCACTCTGACAGGCGATACAAAGTGTGGCATTTGGGACTGACAAGAAACAATCCTCAGCATTTAGCAATATCTGATACAAAACACACGTTCATTGCTCGTCAATCCTCTAAAAAAACCTTTATTTTGAAATCATTGGCTGATGATTTCATGGTTTAATAGCCACAAGTTTCGGCATAAACCAAACTTAATTCATCACTTATCATTTTTATCACTTAATTCAGGAGTCTTTATGAACATCAAACAACTGCTCACCGCATTGACACTATCTGCCTTTACCATGACCGCCATGGCACAACCTGCCCAAGTCCCACAAAAACCAAAAACCGAACAAACTCAAAAACAAGGCGATAAAAAACAAGGCGATAAACAAGTTAAAAAATCCGCCAAAAAACAAAACTTGAACAAGAAAAACAGCAAGCAAGCCGCCCAAAAGAAAGTTAAGAAACAAGCCGCCCAGAAAAAACCAGTCAAGAAAGAGCCAACCCAAAAGAGAACCGACCACCAACCCACCCCAAAACGTGAGCAGCATTAACCCTACTATCCCCAATCCTGTGATTGGGGATTTTTATTGTCTGGTCAAATGTTTGTTGGTTCGTTTATGATTAGATGGACTGGGCTGATTCCAACTCGTTGATTTTAAAAATAAAAAACCGCCTGATGACATCATCAGGCGGTTTTTCATGGTTTTGGCTTATTTTTTGCCACGGTTAGCAAATGCACCAAAACGCTTATTGAAGCTTGCCACACGACCTTCGTTAGAGGCTTGACGTTGCTCGCCTGTGTAGAACGGATGAGAGGCACTTGAAATATCCAGCGGATAATACGGATATTCTGCACCCTCGTATTCACGAGTGGTCTTGGTGGCAACGGTGGAGCGAGTTAGGAAATACACGTCCGCATTGGTGTCGTGGAACAGTACGTCACGATAGTCTGGGTGAATGTCTTTACGCATGAGGATAATCCAATAAACCTAAGCACTAATAAAAAGGCATTTTCAAGCCAACGCTTGCCAATCATGGCAATATCATCATCAACCAACTTTGACATGATACACCATAAAGTCATTTATTAGCCAACCTAAGTGGGAAATAAAAAAACGCTATTTTATAAGAAACCCCCAAAATTTTCAAGTAAATTTTTTGGGGGTAGGAGGGGTAATGCTGGATGGATTAATAATTCGTCAGCATCTGCTTATAGGCAGAATAGCCAGCAATCATCATCACAGGAATGAGTATCAAGAGACCAAGCCCAAGAGGAATCATGGCGATAATAGTGGCAGGAATGAGTAAAATACCAAACACGAAAAACGGCAAAATGTTCTTTAAACACGCTTTAAAACTCATCTTCATTGCGGAAAAGGCAGGCATGTCATGAAATAAGATCAGAATGGGTGCCAGCCACATACACATGATGAGCGGAACATAAAAGAACAACGCCACCAAGCCAATCAGCACCATAACCAAAGACATGCCGCCCTGAAAATCACCCGTTGTCATATTTATGCCAGCACCAAACACCGTGGCAAGCAGTGCAAACGCAATGATGAGCAGTATCACAGCTGCGAAGTTAATAATAATCAGCAATACCTGCTGAGATACGTTATGGCGAAAGCCCATGAAAAAGTCGCCAAACCCCACCGGCTCATCCATGTCAATCTGATACGCGACATAAGCCACACCTGCTAATATAAACGTACCCAAAAAGCCGACAAAGAAGTTGATTATAGGAATCAGTGACAACACCATAAAGCCGACAAGGTAACAGATGGCAAACCCAACCCAAAGCAGCGGACGTGCCATAAAAATCGCCCAAGCATGTTTTAGCCAGTCCACACCACTGCCCGCAGGCAGGCTTACAGGCTCATCTAGGAGTTCGCCCTCGCCCTGATTCGCTTCATAGAGTGTCGCTTCTGGTGCTTGATAAGGGTTATAATCGTGTGGGGGTTTTTCTAGGTTCATAAAATCAGTCCCATTGTCTCATTTGATGCTTGCAAAAATCTTATATATTCTAAACATTTGTATGCACAATTGCAATCTTTATTGTTACGCTTGGTGTTATTTTAATAAAAAATTTGATATACTTCAAGGGCGTAATTATTTAGGGGAAATACCATGCAACTCTCCAACTTAGAACACCTGCCCAACCACACCATCACCGAACGTCTAGATGTGGTCTATGGCAGTACCGTCCGTACCAAACACGTCGGCAAGGACTTTTTGGCAGGATTAAAGAACATCGTCGGTGGCGAGTTGGTCGCTTATACCGAACTCTTAGAAGAAGCTCGCCAAGAGGCCTGGGATCGCATGATTGTCAAAGCAGAGGCACTTGGGGCAGATGCGGTGGTCGGCATTCGTTTTTCCACTTCTAATGTGGCAGCAGGTGCCTCTGAGATTTTCGTCTATGGCACTGCGGTGCGTGCCGTTAGAAATTCTCATGCCATTTGACAGGCACTTGCCATGATGACTTTGTTAAACCATCTTGAACTTATTGTTGCGATATTGCTGTTTATCATTGGTTGGATTTTTGGCACACGCAACGAACGCAGGCACTTATCCCTGCTCCAAGAGCATGAATATCTGCTCGGTCATGTCATCGTCTCAAACGAGCGTTTTTTTGAGCCGACCGTTCATACTGACGGTGCGTTGGTCATGGGCAGTGTCTCCATCGCCCAAGATCGCTTTAAACTGGTTTTTGCCAGCATTTTAAGTCTGTTTGGCAAAAACTTAACCGTCTATGAGAGCCTGCTTGAACGTGGGCGGCGTGAGGCGATTGTGCGTATGAAGCAACTTGCCCACGAAAACGGCTACAACCAAATCTATGGCGTCCGCATTGAGACATCCACCATCGATGGCGGTGGCGTGGAAGTGCTCGCCTATGGCACACCCGTGGTCAGTATCGGCAATCCAAACATACCGCCACGATTACCCCAATAATTCACAAAATCCATTCCCAAACCCCCAATTTTACGGTAAAATTAGGGGTTTTTATGATTCTTTATTTGGAAAAATTTTTATGTCAGTCCAAGACCTACCCACCACCTACGACCCATCCACCATTGAAAAAAAATGGTACGACACATGGGAGACAAACGGCTATTTTAAACCGACCCTTGACAAAGAAAAATCCTTTTCTATCGCCCTACCACCGCCAAACGTAACAGGCTCACTGCACATGGGACACGGCTTTAACAATGCCATCATGGACGCATTGACCCGTTATCACCGCATGAGGGGCTACAACACCCTTTGGCAACCGGGTACCGACCACGCAGGCATCGCCACGCAAATGGTGGTAGAACGGGGGTTAGGACAACGAGGCATTAGCCGTCATGATTTGGGGCGTGAAGCCTTTTTAGAAAAAGTCTGGGAATGGAAAGAACAATCAGGCGGCAACATCACCCGTCAAATCCGCCGCCTTGGTTCATCGGTGGACTGGTCTCGTGAACGCTTTACCATGGACGAAGGTTTATCAAATGCAGTCAAAGAAGTCTTTGTACAATTACACGAACAAGGCTTAATTTATCGTGGCAAACGCTTGGTAAATTGGGACATTAAACTACATACTGCCTTGTCTGATTTAGAAGTTGAAAGCGTAGAGGAACAAGGTTCATTATGGCATTTTAAATATTATTTTGCCGATAAAAGTTTAAAAACCACCGATGGTAATGATTATTTAGTGGTCGCAACCACACGCCCTGAAACCTTACTGGGCGATACAGCGGTCGCCGTTCACCCTGATGATGCGCGCTATGCTCATTTAATTGGTAAACACATTATCTTGCCAATTACAGGGCGTGAAGTGCCAATCGTTGCCGATAGTTATGTAGAAAAAGACTTTGGGACAGGCTGTGTCAAAATTACCCCTGCTCACGATTTTAATGACTATGAAGTCGGTAAACGGTGTGATTTAGCACTTATCAATATTTTTAATCAAAATGCCGAAATTCTAGCTGAATTTGAATTTATGGCAAAAGCAGGCGAACCGATTAGCCAAACCATTGCCGCCCCTGCTGAGTACGCAGGACTTGAACGTTATGCCGCCCGCAAGAAAATCGTAGAACAAGCCCAAAATGAAGGCTGGCTAGAAAAAATTGAGCCACATACTTTAAAAACACCCAAAGGCGACCGCTCGGGCGTGGTGATTGAACCATTACTCACCGACCAATGGTATGTTAAAATCGCCCCACTTGCGGGGCCTGCTATCGCCGCCGTGCAAGACGGTCGCATTAAATTTGTCCCTGAACAATATACCAATATGTATATGGCATGGATGAATAATATCCAAGATTGGTGTATCAGCCGTCAATTATGGTGGGGACATCGCATTCCTGCATGGTATGACGATGGGGGCAATATTTATGTTGGACGTAGTGAAGATGAAATCCGCCAAAAACACAATTTAGCCGATAATATTTCATTACGCCAAGATGAAGACGTATTAGATACTTGGTTTAGTTCAGCACTTTGGACGTTTAGTACACTCGGTTGGACAGGTAATCGTGAGATTGACGCAAACAATGACATCTTAAAAACATTCCACCCAACATCGGTACTGGTAACAGGTTTTGACATCATTTTCTTCTGGGTTGCCCGTATGATTATGATGACCATGCACTTTATCAAAAATGAAGATGGTACGCCACAAGTGCCATTTAAAACCGTGTATGTGCATGGTCTCGTGCGTGATAGCGAAGGGGCAAAAATGTCTAAATCTAAGGGCAATGTGCTTGACCCATTAGATTTAATTGATAGCATTGATTTAGAAAGCCTAGTCGCCAAACGCACCACGGGACTCATGAACCCCAAAGATGCCGCCAAGATTGAAAAAGCGACTAGGAAAGAATTTCCAGACGGCATTGCAGCCTATGGCACAGATGCGGTACGTTTTACCTTCTGTGCCTTAGCCAATACAGGTCGTGATATTAAATTTGACCTAAAACGCGTGGAAGGCTACCGTAATTTCTGTAATAAAATTTGGAATGCCACTCGCTTTGTACTGATGAATGTAGAAGGCAAAACCATTTCTGAGCAAGCACGTCCAGAGCTTTGGGAATTGCCCGAAGAGTGGATTGTCAGCCGTCTGCAAAAGACTGAAAAGGCGGTAGAGCTTGCCTTTGAAACGTATCGTTTAGATTTGGCAAGTCAAGCCATTTACGACTTTATTTGGAATGAATATTGCGATTGGTATGTAGAACTCACCAAACCAGTACTTAATGACGGGGCTGTGTCAGAAGAACGTAAAGCCGAAGTTCGCCGAGTGTTATTATCGGTGATGGAGACGGCACTGCGTTTGGCTCACCCACTCATGCCATTTATTACCGAAGAAATTTGGCAAACGCTTGCACCGATGATTGGACGTGGCGGTGAAACCATTATGCTTACCCCATTCCCACAAGCTGATGAAAGTCGTATTAACGAACAAGCCGAAACCGATATGATTTGGCTTCAAGGCTTAATTGGTGCGGTGCGTAATATTCGTGGAGAAATGGGTCTCGGTAATGCCCGTCTGCTTCCTGTGTTATTACAAAATATCTCGGATAATGAACGCTTAATCATTTCTCGTATTGAGCCATTGTTTAAGGCATTGGCAAAAGTAGAAAGCCTAACTTACCTTGCCGATGATGAAAAAGCCCCATTATGTTCGTCTAGTGTGGTCGGCTTGGCAAGTGTGCTTGTGCCAATGAAAGGGCTCATTGACCCAACAGCGGAACTTGCTCGCTTACAAAAAGAGTTAGATAAAGTGCAAAAGCAACATGACCAAATTGCAAATAAACTCGCCAATGAAGGTTTTGTGGCAAAAGCACCACCTGCGGTTGTAGAAGCTGAGCGTGCGAAACTTTCGGAATTGGCGGAACAGCTTACGAAGATTAAGGGGAATATGGGGGAGTTGCGGGGGTTGTGATTTTAAGATGTGCAATTCAATTAAGTGATAAAACATGCCAGTACTTGATTACAATTACTTTATGAGAAACAATCATAAAGGAAGGAAAAAATCGTTTAATTATATAAGCTTGTTTTCGGGTGCAGGCATAGGCGAGTATGGCTTAAAGTTAGCTGGTGGACATTGTATTGCTAGTTGTGAACTAGATAGTCATAGACGAAATGTTCATCAGCGAAATATTTGCTCAGATAAAATTTTTTCCAATGTAATTACTGACAAATTGGAAATTATTAGTCATGTCAAATCATATGAGACTGATATCAATTTGCTTTTAGCTTCTCCACCTTGTCAAAGCTTTAGCACAGCCAATTCAAAGCGAGGAAAAAGAGATGACCCAGAACATTCTAGCAAAGACGCACGAAATACTCTATTTTTTGAGGCATTGGATATTGCTATTGCAGTAAGACCCCAAATCATTATTTTTGAAAACGTTCCAAATTTCCCCAATAAATCTGTTCATAATCGTATTGGAACTAAGACAGATTCAGTAATAAATTTTATGAGAGCGATATTATGTGAATATACAGGGAAGCACTTTCCTGTTTGTTTTTCTGACTTTGGCATCCCACAAAGACGCAAGCGTTCAATTATCGTATTTATTAGAAATGATTTGAATGAATACTTTTCTTTGTTCGAGAGTTTGGAAAATAAATTTGGTGTGAAAATTAAAAACAAACCCACAATATTAAAAGATGTTTTGATTGATTTGGAAAAATTAGATGCATCTTCTATTAAAACTTCTATAAGTCAAACTGACGGTCTTCATCAGATACCTGTAAATGACGAAGTTAGGTATAAATGGATTAGCCATATTCCACCTAACTCTTGCAAAACAGCGTGGGAAAATGCTTGTGAAATTTGTGGCGATGATAAAACACCTATGTTCCAAGTTGTTTGTGAAAATTGTGGCAACCCTATGACCAATAGACCTCATGTTAACGAAGATGGTCAAATAAGACCGATTAAAGGGTTTAAGACCAGTTATAAGCGTATGAACCCTAATGAAGTCGCACCTACTATTACAACTAATAGTAATAGTTTTAGCAGTGACATGAAAATACACCCTTATGAAAATAGAGTACTAAGTGTCAGGGAAGTTGCATTGCTTCAAACAATCCCCTATTCATTTATTTGGACAGAAGAACAGTTTTTTCACTCCAAACATCTCATTAGAGAAATGATTGGAGAAGCTATTCCACCATTATTTACCTATCAACTAGGTTTAAAAATTTCAGAAATATGTAAATTAGACACTACCTAGTTTATCCATAAGTGCTTTTAAATCATCATTCGTTTCACTCATTTGTTTTAGAAAATCTACTACTTCTTTTCCACCTAATTCACAAATTTGCTGAACCCTAGAATCTTGAGGATTAGGGTTTGAGCCCGCCAACAATGCTGCTAAAAGTTGCATATGGTTTTTTCTAGAATATAGGAGTACTTCTCCCCACTTTAAATATTGTATATTTTGGGGCTTGTCATCTTGTATAATGTCATCAAAATGGCTTGCTATCAAAATCCCTTTAACATTAGAAGTGTTTAATCTACGTTTAATAAAAGTTATGTATGAGCGTAACTGGTCTAATTCATGTTCGGCAGCAGTCAAGTCAGGAGATTTTAATTCAACAACTAAAATATCTTTAGAAAGCAATGTTTCAAAGAAAACGAAATCTGGTCGGGTTCTCTCAATTTTATCACTTTCATAAAGTAATCTTGTTTTAATCTCACCTTCTGCAACAGCCTTCTCACAAACAGTTCTAAGAGTTGCATTAGCAACGAAATCTTCATATTCATTCCCTAGAATCCATGGAAATTCTTCAATTAACTTTTGAAGTTGGGTTTCTTTACTGTTTTTAATGTGCTGATTTAGTTTAGTAAGTGCATAAATCCGTTGTGAAAACACTACTGCTAATGATAAGCTCTCTGGTATTAATTGCTTTTCCAAGTTAAGTAAAATTTTTGAAAAATCCAAATCATTAAATTTAGATGTTTCATCCCATAGTGATTTGATCAATCTTCTTGCGGGTTCATGTAGCCATGCTTTAAGTGTTGCTTCAACTATTTTCAATTTTTGGTCTTCGTCATTTTCAATGTATGGAGTTACATCGCTTAAAAGCTGAGTTACATGTTCTACTTCGCTTTCTGTAAGCTTGATTTTAGAGCTACTTTGTGATTTACTGATCAATTCCTTTGTTGATGCCTTAGCTTTGTTTTTTTTAAAAGCTTCAAATTCACTAATCCAATTTTTAACTTGGTTTTCGCCCCACTGTTTAAAATCATCAAAAATTTCATTATTCCAATTGACAGATGTTCTATCAGTGGAGATTTCATCATTAGCTAGCTCATCAATCCAATCAGCTTCTACAACCCCATACATATAACGTGTAAAAATTTCTCTCCCTCTAATATTGAAGAAAAAAGGTCTATCTTGAGCTATCTTACCATGTGCATAAACTCCGATACCTGTTTCATCTGATAACCATTTGGCTTCCTCAACAAAACCTACCCAGTATTTAACCTCAACAACTTTATTGTCTAATTTACTTAATATTATTTTGTCGCTGCTAAATCCTTCAGGAGGGATTCTTAAAGCCCATTGAGGAAAAATATCACTTTCTTCAATGATTTTATCATTTACTTTAATTTTAAAGTCGGGAGTATTTAGGGTAACGGTGAATCTATGACCAATTGATTTTTTGAGCATCTCAGGATTGATTGTTTTTTTGGTTTTTAAATCTGATAATAAAATAATTGTTCCAGACTTACTATCAGATCTATTAATTGAATCTATAAAATCTTTGCAGGGCTGAATTATACTTTCATCACATGTACCAAAAACAGTTTCTAAACTTTCGGAAACAATTTCTAAGTCACGATCATTTATAATATGGTTTGGACTGTATATTGAAATTCCATTTTTGTCTTTAGAGGATTCTAACATTGAATCATAATTTAATTCAAACATATTGATTTTATTACTCTTCACTGTTAATACTGTCACTATATTAGCAATTCCGAATGGAGCTAGCTTTCCAATTCCTTTTCGCCCCATTGGCTTTCTGCTCTGATTTTCACCTGTTCTATCCACATCTTTATTTTTTCCTATGACTAGATAATTACTTTTTAAATCTTCCAAAGACATGCCTATACCATCATCAGATATGTAAATTACTTGTTCGCCATTAGTATCACTATTTAATTTAATATTTACATTCTTTGCTTCGGCATCCCAAGAATTAGATATTAACTCGGCAATAACATTAGTTGGTTTATTTTGGTAAAGTTTCAGACCTAAGTGTTCAATTATGTTATGTGAGTACTGTAAAGTTAAAAGATTAGTTGACATGATAATCTCCATAAATTTTATAAAAACCTTAATGTATTAAAAGGTTTAGTTGCAATATGATGTTGTTAGGCGATTTCAAATCACCTTGTGTCTCATCGCCCAAGCACACAAAGAATTGTTAAGTGAGTACCGCACTTTCAAAATAGCATTGAAATTAAAGATAATTTTTCAATTCAGCAGTGAAGCCCTATGATTTTAAGGGTAAATATTGAATGATATTTTTCATGCCCCGTTATGTTGGCTCATAGTGATGGGTTTAACCTTAATATTGTAGCAAATTTTAGGTATTAAAGACGACTGTTTTTAACAATCCCCACCGCCACCCCAAATACCCCCATGTGTGCCTGTACTATGACATGGGTATCAGGGGCATAACCACCACCCATCACCACCGCCACAGGAATGCCCGCCTTGCTTGTGGTGGTTAGTACCAGTTTGTCTCGTTCATAACAGCCGTCTAGCGTGAGCGATAATTTGCCCAGTTTATCCACGTCCAGCACGTCCACCCCTGCTTGATAAAACATCATATCAGGGTCAAAGTCATGGATAAGCCGTGGCAAGGTCTCGCCCAATATCGCCAAATACTCATCATCACCTGTACCACAGGGCAGGGCAATGTCTAGGTCGGATTTGGGCTTGTGATAGGGATAGTTTTTATCGCCGTGCATACTAAACACAAAGACAGACGGATTATTTGCCATGATGGACGCATTGCCATTGCCTTGGTGCACGTCCAAATCCACAATCAAAATCCGCCGAGCTTGCCCCCGTTGTAGCAGTAAGTTACTCGCCACACAGATATCATTCATCACACAAAAGCCTTCGCCACGGTCGGCAAAGGCATGGTGCGTCCCGCCTGAGGTGGACAGGCTAATACCGTATTTTTGGGCGTACAAGGCACATTCATAAGTGGCATGACAGATATAACGTTCACGCAGGACAAGCTCTTCCGACATCGGTAAACCAATAGCTCGGCATTCTTTGGCAGAGAGCGTCTGCGTGGATAATTTATGCCAATACTCGGCGGTGTGCGTGGTTAGAATCTCAGGGACGGACAGAAGCTGTGGACTAAATAAATTATCCTGCGTAATCAGTCCTTGTTTTATTAACTCTTCGGGCAATAGGCGGTATTTTGCCATGGGAAAACGATGACCGTCAGGCACACCATAACAAAAAATAGGAGCATGGGCGATTTTTAGCATGGCTGGCTACTGGGGCGTGTGGGTCGGCAGGAAAAACACCCTTTTCTCATCGTCCACCACCGCTTTGATTTCATCGCCCATGTCTATGTAGTCTCCTGCAAATTGGCTAGGCTTGTCATCTGACAGCACCAACGTCATGATGCCCCGAGCCACCTCAGTCAGCCCTGCCACGGCTTGCAGATAGCAACCAAGCGACTTATCACTTAGCACATTAAACTCCACGTCAAAGGCGATTTTGACACGTACCTCGCCATCCATGGGGTCAAACTCAATGTGCCCAAAACTGATGCTCATGTTGACCTTGGAAAGCTCCATGAGCATGGCGGTATAATGACTCACAGGCACACTCTCATCCAACACGCCAAACACCACAACCAGCTGATTCTCCTCATTGATGCGAAACACGCACGTCCAGTCATGCTCTTGGTCGCTAAACCCCATGATGAGATGGTGGGTACGCCCCTCATCATCGGGCAGGCGGTGTTCATAATGCCAGTTTTGCTTATCAAGCCATGCCATGATGTCGCTGGTGATGGGGTGATTGGTCAAGTGAGCTTTGGTAGGCTGTTCTGTCGTGTCATTTTTGATTGGCGTGGTATCGCCTGCCGCGTCTGTTTGCACGGCTGAGTCTGTATTGCCTTTTTTAAAGAAGCTTTTAAGTTTTTCAAACATTGTACTTTCCCAAAATCTTATTGGCTAGCATAACAAAAAATCAGGCGTTTAAAAAGGGTTTTATGATAGATCAAATGA
>JBHCFR010000031.1:0-3211 GCA_041801945.1 Moraxella sp.
ATTAATCAAATGCTGTTCCGCCAAAATCTCGGTCGGTGCCATGACAGCAACCTGCCAACCACTGTCAATGGCATAACACGCCGAGAGTGCCGCCACCAAGGTTTTGCCTGCACCCACGTCCCCTTGCACCAGTCGCAGCATGGGGGTGCTTGTGGCAAGATCATTGACAATCTCAGTGACAACGCGGCGTTGGGCATTGGTTAAGCCAAATGGTAAATTCTTGATAAGCTCGTCTGATAAAGGACTGATACGCTGACAAAGAGGGGCTTTGTGCACATGCAGATTCTGTTTGCGATACAAAAAGACCAACTGATGAGCCGTCAGCTCCTCAATGATGAGTCTTTGGCAGGCAGGATGCGTGCGGTCTTTTAACCCTGTTAAAAGATGGGTTTGGCTAAAAATATCCGCCTTAGAATCTGGCAGGTGAATGTTCGTCAGAGCCAAAAGCAGGTCGCCTTCACTGGGAGGCACAAGTCCTATATGGATAAAATCATCATCCGTCAAGCACATCAAAGGGTTTTGACGCACGGTATGGATGGCAAGTCGGATAAGCTGGCGAATTTTATTTTGGTGCAGCCCTTTTAGTGTTGGATAGATGGGTAACAGCCCAGTCTCAACGCTTTTAGTGCCTGTGATGTGGTATTCTGGATGAGCCATTTGCACGCCGTAACGCCCAATCTTAATCTCACCAAATGCCGTGATATTTGCCCCCACCGTCATGGTTTGTAGGAGCACAGGATAGGTTTTAAAAAATTGTAATACCACCATGCCATGCTCATCTTCTAAGCATACCGACAGCCTGCCTTTATTGCTCACCACATCCGTGATGACCCCTGATATCATGCACATCTGACCATGCTGCACGTCATTCATCGGTACAATGCGGCTACGGTCTTCATAATCTCGGGGCAGATGCATGAGTAAATCAAAAATGCGATAAATACCAAGCTCAGCAAGTTTATTCGCCAATGCTTGCCCCACGCCAGTTAGGGCAGTGATGGGGAGTTCTACAAGGTTAGATGTGGTCATATGATGGATGCTTATGATGTGTCGGTATTGCCAAAGAACAAGGGTTAGATAGGATGGTACTACCTCTTAGAGCTATTGTAACGCAATCATTCATGCAAATCCATCATCAAGACCAAGATTGCCACCTCTGGTGATGCACCTCCTAAATTCACCTTTTTTCTTCAATTATCCCAAGTTAGAGAGCCACGATACCATAAAAAGGCATGATTCTTGCATGATGTTATAGAAACCGCTGCCCACCTCAGTGGGGCGGTTATTTTTATGTGCTACACCTTTTAACCCCAAAAAGTGACCGCTCACATAAAAATAGGATGAACGGCGTAATACACCTCATCAAAGACAGTGAATAGTGTGTAAGTATTGGGATACATTATTTACAATCAAATGACTTTTGGTGTAAAATGTAAACGTATCGCCTCATTCAAAGGCAATCTTATCTCAATACATTCCCAATAATAACCGACATGGCGTTGAGTCATGTTTATCATCATAACCTTGGGTTGTAATACCAAAGAGACACACGCATGGCAAAAGTAGCAACCGAACAATTAATTGATTTTAAATACTCAGGCACCAACCGTCGAGGTCAGAACGTCAAGGGTGAAATGACCTCAAAGAGTATTGAGCTTGCTCGTGCTCAGCTAAGAAAGCAGGGCATCGTCGTTCAAGACATTCGCCAAAAGCCCAAGCCTCTACTTAGAACCAAAAAAGCCATTAAGGCACTAGACATTGCTATTTTTGTGCGTCAGCTTGCAACCATGATGAAGGCAGGGGTGCCACTGACACAGTCCTTTGAAATCGTGGCAGACTCTCTTGAAAACCCCAGCATGAAAGAGTTGGTGCTAAAACTCAAAGTTGACATTGAGTCAGGCAGTAATTTTGCCACCGCACTTAGAAAGCACCCAAAATATTTTGATGATTTGTTTTGCTCGCTTGTTGAGTCTGGTGAACAGTCTGGTGCTCTTGAAACCATGCTAGAACGTGTTGCCACTTATAAAGAAAAAAGCGAATTATTAAAAGCCAAAATTAAAAAGGCAATGAAATACCCCATTGCGGTGATTGTGGTTGCCATCATCGTGACCGCCATTTTGCTCATCAAGGTCGTACCGGTATTTGCCGAACTTTTTGAAAGTTTTGGTGCAGAATTACCTGCTTTTACACAGCTAGTGGTTAATATGTCAAATTGGATGGCTAAATATTATTTAGTATTCTTTATTAGTCTTGCTCTAATTGCTGTCGCCTTCACACAAGCTAAGTTACGTTCCAAAAAATTTCGTGATTTTTTGGACAGATTGACATTAAGACTGCCCATTTTTGGTGACATTGCCTATAAAGCCATCATTGCTCGTTTTTGTCGTACGCTGTCCACGACCTTTGCCGCTGGCGTGCCACTGATTGATGCCTTAGATTCTACCGCAGGGGCGACCAACAATGTGGTGTTTTATGATGCCACACAGCGTATCAAAGAAGACGTTGCCACAGGTCAGCAGATGCAGTTTGCCATGCGTACTACCAATTTATTCCCTAGCATGGTCATTCAGATGGTGGGCATCGGTGAAGAAGCTGGTAGCCTAGAAGAGATGCTGGACAAATCAGCCACCTATTATGAAAATGAAGTGGATAATGCGGTTGATGGTCTGACTAGCCTTATGGAGCCGATGATCATGGCGTTCTTAGGGGTAGTCATTGGCGGCTTGGTAGTTGCCATGTATCTACCTATTTTCCAAATGGGTTCCGTGGTGGGCTGATGAATATCTTGACGTTTTTAGTAGACAATCCCTCCATGGCACTTGCCCTAGCTGGACTGCTAGGGCTTTGTGTTGGCTCATTTTTAAATGTCATCATCCATCGCACACCTGCTATCATGAATCGAGAATGGCGTAGGGAGACGGCGTGGTTTTTGGGCACACAATCTGACCTTGATGCCTCTCATGTCAGACCCATCCAAGACGTCATCGCCAAAGATACGCCCATTAGTCTGTCCCTCCCCCCCTCTCGCTGGCCAAATTGCCACCATGAAATCCGCTTTTACGAAAACATCCCCATTCTTAGTTGGCTTCTGCTCCGCGGTAAATGTTCTGACTGTGGCAACCCCATCAGCATGCGTTACCCCTTGGTGGAGCTTATCACGGCTTTATTGTCGGTACTGGTGATTTACACCTTGGGGGTCAATCTGGCAGGG
>JBHCFR010000032.1:0-2809 GCA_041801945.1 Moraxella sp.
ATCCAATGGCAACTGGCAACTTGCCTATGCCGGCAGTTTGCTATTTTATTTGACACGCAAAGCCCCCTTTGGCGAGGCACATCTGTCTGATGGCGAGATGAGCGTTAATTTTAGTGATGTCACCACCAGTAAAGACAAAGTGACGATACTGGTGACTGTTCCTTTGACCTATAACGAAAAATGGCAACAGTTTGCCGTGGATGAGTGCATCGTCTTCCAAGAGGGGGATGTGATATTTAAAGACACGCCCAGCAAAAAAACTTACCTATCCATTGAAGATGGTATCGCCCTAGCCAGAAGTGTGGGTGCGAGCATCTAACCCTTGTCGGTCATCTGCACAAGATTTGCACGCCACCACAAACAACGTATCATAACTGACAGGATAACCTTGCTCTGTGGCGAACATGGACGCATAGTCATCATAAAACGCCCGCAGTGATGACTTCGTCCATGCCCGACCCCCTACTGACACGCCCGTCTCCTTGATGTGGCGTAAGACCTCTTTGGCATCATCAAAATACAGCACTTGCCTGCCTTGATGATTGGCGATGACATGAAAGCCACTTTGCCTTAGCATGGTGACAATCTCGTCCAAGCCATGATATTCTAGCCCCACGCCTGTTAAAGCCTTGATTTCTTTTAGATTATCCTTACCAAAACTGGCAAATGCAAACACACCATCAGAGCTTAATGCTTGGTAAATACACTCAAACAGATGCGGCAAATCTTTCATCCACTGCAAGGCAGAGCTTGATAACACCATGTCCACCATTGGCAAATCCATCTTTTCTATGTCTCCAATCAGCAGCTGTGCCTGAACATGCGGTCTAATCTCATACAAATCATTAAGATAAAGCCGGTCAGGCGTCCAAAGCTGTGTATAGAGCTTCGTCAATGTGCCAACACCACAGCCAATCTCCAAGATGCTTTGTGGGCTCATGTGCGGTAATGCTGATGTCATCATGGCAAGGAGCTGATGGCACATTCGCTCTTGAACGACTGCTGATTTGGCATAAGTGGCGTGTGCTTTGGCGAAATTTTGGGCGATTTGTTGGGTACTGATGTGCTCGTTCAGACGTTTGTGTTGCTGAGTGTTGGTGTGCATGGCATGTCTCATGTGTGATCAGCACTTTGGGTGTGGGCGGTCAGCACAGCGACAAAGTCATCTAGCTGTTCTTGGCTGATGTTTGCCGTCAGACACACTCGCAGGCGAGATGTACCTGTGGGCACGGTTGGCGGTCTGATGGGCAAAACATAAAAGCCCTGTGACTGCAATGTCTTTGCCATGGATACTGTCTTATTATTATCGCCGATGATGATTGGCACGATGTGGCTGTCTGAGGGGCAAGCATAACCCAACGCTTTGATTCTTTGCCTAAAATCATTGGCATTATCAAGCAGTGTTTGGCGTTTGTTGGTCAGATGTTGTGATTGGGAGACGACAAAATTTGACCACAGTGCATTGATGGGTGGTAGACTCGTACTAAAAATCAAGGGTCTCATGGTATTGATTAGGACATCTTTAATCACCCCATCACACACGATGAATCCGCCGACACTTGCCCACGCCTTACCAAACGTCCCCACCAAAAAATCAATGTCATCCATGACGCCCAGATGCTCTGCCACGCCCAATCCACGCTTACCAAACACGCCCACAGCGTGAGCCTCATCCACATAGAGGGAGACGTTGGGGTATTGGCGTTTTAGTGCCACTAAGTCGGTCAGATTGGTCACATCGCCATCCATGCTAAACACCGACTCGGTCATGATGATGATGTGGCGATAATGGGCATGGTGTTTATGCAGCAGTTCATGGAGCTGATGAAAGTCTTGATGGCGGTAACGATAAAAGCTCGCCCCACGCTCTTTGGCAAGACGTATGCCATCTATCATACTGGCGTGCACCCATTTGTCCGCCACAATCAGCGTTTTGTCATCGCATAACGCCGGCAAAATACCGATGTTCATGTGATAGCCGCTATTAAACACAAGCACGTCTCGCCCATAGGCACACGCTAAGGTTTGCTCCAACATTTCATGGGCGGTAAAATTGCCCGTCAATAGCCTTGATGATGCCGAACCAAACCTAAAATCGCCATGATGCTGATACATCTGCACAAATTCATCTTTTAAGGCGGTATCTTGTGCCAGACCCAGATAATCATTACTAGACAAATTGACCAACGCAGTTTGGGAGCCAAAGGCACGAAAACTCGCCTTATCAGTAAGCTCGCCGAGCAGCTTATGATAGAGGTCAAATTTATCCGTCGTGATTGTCATCATACGCTCCTTTTTCTTCTCTTTATCAAGGGTCATATTAGGCAAAAACAGCCACAAATGCAAGGGGCGATTTTGGCTTGCTTTTAAAAGTCCATGAACTGTGGTATGCTAAATTTTATCTTGATTCTCGCCTTCTTTGGTGGAGCTCTTTTGTGTTTGGTCAGTAGGCTCGTAGCGGCGTCGCTTACCCTACTCTCTTATGTGTCTTATTGTGAAAATCGCCATGCAAAAAATCGCTTTAATTTTACACCTATTTGGTGCCAGTATTTGGGTTGGCGGGCATTTTTATTTACTGCTACGCTTAATGCCCACCTTCATTCGCAATAACGACGTGGCGGGTTTTTTGGCGTTTGAGAAAAGTTACGAGCCTCTTGGCATGACGGCTCTTGCCATACAGATTGTCACGGGGGTCTATATGATGCACCACATCGTGCCGATATCCCTATGGGCATCCCCCATGGGGGTGCTTACCGCCCTAATTCATGGCAAATTAACTTGGCTTCTCTTAACGGTGCTCACCGCCATG
>JBHCFR010000033.1:0-2964 GCA_041801945.1 Moraxella sp.
AAAACCTGTGACATCAAAGACCCAAGCCAAAACATCACTTGGGTGACGCCTGAGGGTGGTGGTGGACCTAACTATCCCAACATGTAAGCAGATGACCATGTAGTCGCACAAAAAACCAAACTTATCACTAAGTTTGGTTTTTTGTTGGGCTTGATGAGGTTGAGGGTGCTTAGCTCATCAATATTCAAAGTAAATAATCAAGCAGTAGCTGACATCATGACCCCAACAGCTGGCGTTCTCGCACCTCTTCTTCTGCCATGATTTGCCGTGCGACATGGATGATGAGCTGTCTTAGCCATTTATGAGCAGGGTGGTGCTGCAACAGAGGAGACCACGCCATTTTTAGCTCAAATTCTGGGATAAAAAAGGGAGGCTCCTTGACCATGATTTGAGGGTTGTTCTGTGCTTGCAGATTTGCCACGCGTGTCGGCAGGGTGGCGATGAGGTCTTTATTGGCAGCGAGCATGGCAGGCATCTGATAATGACGGGTAAAGACACTGATTTGGCGTTTTTGACCGAGTCGCTGTAAGGCTTGGTCAATGGAGCCAAGACCTCCTGATTTTTCAGGATTGACCCCAAAACCGACGCCCATGCCTGTTTTTGAGACCCAAACGTGCTGTGCTTTTAAGTAATTTTTAAGATTAAAGCGATGTAAATAAGGACTGTCTGCGGATAACAGACAGCTAAATGTATCACGCCACACCAAGACTTGATGGAAACTTTGGGGGATTTCATTAAAGCGGTTTATCGCCAAATCCACTCGCCCCTGCTCCATGTCACGGTACGAGACGTCAGAAGGGGTTAAAAAGTCCAATATCACATTGGGCGCCTCACTTCTTAGGGCTTTGACAAGGCGTGGCACCAGCGTGGCCTCGGCATAATCACTGGTCATGATGCGAAACACGCGAGAGGTGCTATAAGGACGAAACTCGGTGCGTGGCTCTAACAGCGTACCCACATCTGAGAGTATGTCACGAATGCGTGGCTGCAATTCGCCCGCCCGTTCGGTGGGTGTCATGCCCTCAGAGGAGCGTACCAAAAGAGGGTCATTAAACAGCGAACGCAGGCGACGCAGAATGTTGCTCATGGCAGGCTGAGTGATGCCCAGCTGTTCAGCGGCTCGGGTGACGTTTTTTTCACGCAGTAGCACGTCCAAATAGACGAGTAAATTGAGATCAACTTTTTGTAAATTCATAAACCATCCTTAGTGTTATCGGTGTAATGGTGGATTTTCGCTTTTGATGACTTGCCCACCGCCCTCGATGTTTTGATAAAATTGCACCCTTTTGGGTAAGTCATGGGTCGTCATGCTGACTGCCACGGCATTGAAATTTTGAGGGGAATGAATCATCTCATCTTGGTGGGAGATGGCTTGTAATGGCTTATCTTTTTTGTCTTCATCAAAATAAAGGATAAAAACCTCTGATGAGACAGAGTGTCCCATGACTTCATTAGGGGGTGAATGTTTGTGAGAGATAGTGGCATGAGTGGTCAGTGCCACACAAAGTAAGGTGAATAAAAGTAAGACGAATAAATGTTTCATAATTTGCCTTGATGTCTTCTAATCATAAATAATCATAAAATGGCTTTGTTTAAAAGGGCGTTGTGGCACAGATGGCTTGATCATTAACTGACAGCCTAGCAGGAATAAAAACGTGGCTTGTCCTGTTTTGATTTATCATGTTTTGATTTGTCATGTGTCAATGATGATGGTTAAACGATGAAAACATCTGTCCCCACGCCGACCATCTCATAAAGACAAATAACATCGTCATTTGTCATGCGAATGCAGCCGTGCGACAGGGGTATGCCCATCGGCTCATCATCAGGCGTGCCATGAATATAAATGTAGCGTGCGTGCGTGTCACAGATAAGCCCGTCTCTTGTTTTGCCAAGATTCACCCCCAGCTCGGTGCCTTTTAGCCATAAAATTCGGCTTAAAATCCAGTCTCTATTAGGGCTAGCTATCCTAAGAGTATCATCATAAATCTCGCCAGTAAACTCACGCCCGACAAAGACGGCATTTTTTGGCAATCCGCCACCGATTTTATCGCTGATGACGTGTCTACCAAGTGGCGTGCAACCTGTATTCTCAATCTGCCCTGTGCCATTTTTGGCGGTGGAGACCGTGAATGTTTTTATGGTGCGGTTTTGATCATCTTGCACGCTTAAAGTTTGGGCGTTGGTGTTGATGATGAGCTGTATCATGGCATGACCGTCATGTTTGAGCGTGGCTGATTGGTTAAGTAAGCTAGCTATCAATTTTAAAAATGTTGGCTATTTTAAATTTTACTAGTTTAACAAATTTTTTAAAAATTTTCGCCTACTTTTCCAAAAAAGAGAGCAAATCTTAAATTTTTTAACCCAAGATTTATCAAAAGTGTTATAATTTTTTGATTTATTACGATGAAAATGTTGGAGTTGATATGAGTAGCACCATTTTGGAATCTTTACCAGTTGGGCAAAAAGTGGGCATTGCCTTTTCAGGAGGGCTTGATACGTCAGCCGCCATTTTGTGGATTAAGCAAAAAGGTGCTTCCCCTTATGCCTACACCGCCAATCTAGGTCAGCCTGATGAGTCTGATTATGATGCCATTCCTGCCAAAGCCATGCAATATGGGGCACAAAAAGCCCGTCTGGTGGACTGCCGTCAGCAGCTGGCTCGCGAGGGTATTTGTGCGATACAATGTGGTGCGTTTCACATCAGCACAGGGGGCATGCCGTATTTTAACACCACACCGCTTGGACGTGCGGTGACTGGCACCATGTTGGTCACGGCCATGGCAGAAGATGGCGTAGACATTTGGGGAGATGGCAGCACTTATAAAGGCAATGACATTGAGCGTTTTTATCGTTATGGACTGCTGACCAATCCTAAGTTAAAAATCTACAAACCATGGCTTGATGAAACATTCATTGATGAGCTGGGCGGGCGAGCTGAGATGAGCCAATTTCTGATTGATA
>JBHCFR010000034.1:0-8102 GCA_041801945.1 Moraxella sp.
CCCTTTTTGCCCATCACGCGTGCCAATCAAGCCCTGCTTTTTGCTCCTGTGTGCGACCGTTTGGACAAAATCCCTTTGCGGCATCACCGCCTTGGCATGAAGGAGCCTGTTGGTCATCATGTTGTGACCGCTGATAGGCTAGATGCCATCATCTGCCCACTGGTGGCGGTGGACAGACATGGCAATCGGCTAGGCATGGGGGGCGGCTTTTATGACCGCACTTTTGCCCGCTCGCCACACATATTAATGGTAGGGTTTTGTTATGACTTTCAAGTGGTGGAGCATTTGGTGGTCAATCCTTGGGATAAAAAAGTGGATATGGTTATTAGTGATAAAGGGATATTGCGATTTTAAGTAATGCGATAAAACCATCTCATTTAACATGGTTTTTAAGATGGTTTTCAAGATGGTTTTAATGATTTGAAATATTGGATTTCTTGCGAAAGTCAAAGTTTGAACTTGCAAGCCTTGATTTTATTGAGCTTGAAATTTTGACAAACTCAATAAATTTGTAGTTTCGCAAGAGGTCTATTGATAACACCATAGATTATAAAATCATAGACGCTATCCACCCAAAAATAATCAACGGAATGTTATAGTGAATGAATGTCGGAATGACGCTGTCCTTGATGTGGTCATGCTGTCCGTCCACATTAAGACCCATGGTCGGACCCAGTGTGGAGTCAGAGGCAGGAGAGCCTGCATCGCCCAGCACGCCTGCCGTTGCCACCAAAGCCAATGTCGCCATCGGGCTAAATCCCATCGCCATGCAAAGCGGCACATAAATGGTGGCGATGATGGGCACCGTAGAAAAGGACGAGCCAATCCCCATCGTGACAATGAGCCCCACAACGAGCATGGCAAGCGATGCCAGTGCTTTATTTGCCCCAAACACGTCCATCGCCGACTTGACCAGTGGCTCAATATGTCCTGTGACACTCATCACCTCGGCAAAGCCTTGGGCGCTGATCATGATAAAGCCAATCATCGCCATCATCTTAATGCCGTCATTAAAGACATCATCTGCCTTATTCCACCCCACCACGCCTGTCGCCATAAAAATGGCAAATCCTGACAGCGACCCTAGAATCAGCGAATCGGTTTTGAGCTGAATGACGAACGCCGCCACGATGGCAATGAGCGTCACCATGGTTTTAAAGCCCATGTTACCCTCATCGGCTGCTGCCCTGTCATCGGTTTTGACCGCCAGTGTTTTTGCATTGTCGTAGGTTCTGGGCTTCCTATAACTGACGAATACCGCCACCAACAGACCTGTCAGCATGCCCAGTGCTGGGATTGCCATTGCCCTCATCACCGAAAGATTTGAGGTGTCAAGCCCTGCACTGGCAAGATTGGTCATGATGATTTCATTTAAAAAGATGTCCCCAAACCCATAGGGAATGAACATGTAGGTATTAACGAGTCCAAAAGTCATCAGGCAAGCCACCAGTCGCCTGTCAATATTTAGCTCATTAAATACACTTAGTAGCGGCGGAATGAGCAGTAAAATAAAAGCAATGTGAATGGGTATGAGATTTTGACTCAGACAGGCGAACAGCAAAATCACGCCAAATACCGCCCATTTGACGCCGCTGGTTTTTGCATTTTTGACCGCCAAAATCACCTTGTCCGCCATTGCCTTTGGCACGCCCGAGTGAGCAATCGCCATGGCAAATGCCCCAAGCATGGCATAGGACAGGGCAATGCCCGCCCCACCCTTAATGCCGTTTTGAAAATGGGTCAAGATGCCTGTTGCCCCATTCTCCACATCGGTCAAAGGCAGCCCTGCCAGCAAGCCCCCCGCCACTGCCCCCACAATCAAACTTAGCACCACATGGACACGAGCCAAAGAAAGCCCCACCATGATGATGACCGCAAGCAATACCGCATTCATACCATACCTCAAGGTTAAAAGACGGGCGTTATTATACCGCCTATTGCGTCAAATAAAATAACCGTTTTGTAACAATATAGAGATTTTGATAAGCATCTTAATAACCATGTTAATACGCATTTTGCTCAGACAGCCTTCGTGCTAATAATGCTATAATACTGTATTTTTGCAATCACAGGATTTGCCATGAAAAAACTGCCTGCACACACCGCTCCCTTTGTCATGCCCTTGATTTTGTCATGCATCATGAGTGCCATCATCTCTTTGGTCAATATTTTAAAGGCGTTGGGCTTTGTGGATCATCTTCTGACGATTTGGCTACAAGCATGGGCAATGTCGTGGGCGATTGCTTATCCTGTGGTTTTGGTGGTTTTGCCGATGGTCAGATGGATCATGAGTAAGATTGTAGAGATACCGACAGCACAAGACAAATAACATAAATTTTGGTATAATCGCTCGTTTATTTAACAGCTTTTAGGAAAATCATCATGGGCTTTAATTGTGGCATCGTCGGCTTACCCAATGTCGGTAAATCTACCCTATTTAACGCACTCACCAAAGCAGGCATCGCTGCTGAGAACTTCCCCTTTTGTACCAAAGACCCCAGCACAGGCATTGTCCCTGTGCCTGATCCCCGCCTAAAACAGCTTGCCGAGATTGTAAAGCCCGAGCGCGTCATTCCCACCAGCATGGAGTTTGTGGACATCGCAGGGCTGGTGGCAGGGGCGTCCAAGGGCGAGGGCATGGGCAATCAGTTTCTTGCCAACATCCGTGAGACCGATGCCATCGCTCATGTGGTACGCTGCTTTGATGATGATAATGTCATCCATGTGGACGGACGTGTCAATCCCTTATCCGACATTGAGACCATCAACACCGAGCTTGCTCTTGCCGACCTAGAAGCGGTCACGCGTGCCATCACCAACGCCACCAAAAAAGCCAAAGGCGGCGATAAGGACGCCCAAGCGATATTGGCGGTTTTTCAGAAGATTGAGCCCTTCTTGGCGGACGGCAAACCTGCACGCATGGCAAACCTTGATGACGATGAGAAAAAACTCATCAAAAGTTATGGGCTCATCACCCTAAAACCTGTGATGTACATCGCCAATGTGGCAGAAGATGGCTTTCTTAACAACCCACATCTGGACGCTGTCACCGATTTTGCCAAAAACGACAATGCCATCGTTGTCGCTCTATGCAACCAAATAGAGGCAGAAATCGCCCAACTTGACGAAGACGAAAAAGCAGAATTCTTAGAAGGCATGGGCATGAGCGAGGCAGGGCTTGACCGTGTGATTCGGGCAGGTTATGAACTGCTAAACTTGCAAACTTATTTCACCGCAGGGGTCAAAGAAGTGCGTGCGTGGACTGTTAAGGTTGGAGCGACCGCACCAGAGGCGGCAGGGGTCATTCATACCGACTTTGAACGTGGCTTTATCCGTGCCGAGGTCATTGCTTATGATGACTTTATCGCTCATGGCGGTGAAAAAGGTGCTGCTGCGGCAGGCAAATCACGCTTAGAGGGCAAAACGTATGTCGTGCAAGATGGTGATGTCATGCATTTTAGATTTAATGTCTGAGCTTTATCACGACAAACACAAATCTGTGGGGTAGGCTCTCTTTATCCCACATTTTATTTTAAGGTTCATGTATGAAGAGATTAGTTTTAACCAGTATTTTTCTAGGTTTTGCCATGATGGCAACGCCAGCTTTTGCTTGGGACAATCCAGACCAAAAAAGCACTTGTTACCTTTTTAAAAAACGATAAACTGTATCAAAAGTCCACATGCACCATCCAAAGTGGTGGCGGTGGCGGCATGTACACCCTCCTAAACTTGCGTAAAAATCTCATCATTTTGAAATGGACGCCACCGATTTTAGCACTGCCTATTATCCCAATGGGGACTTTAACCGTCCCAAACCCGTTTTAGAATACAGCAGAAATCCCAAAACCTTAAAAACCCTAACAGAAGGTCAGACAAGCAAAAATTTGCTCATTTGCCATAAACCTAAGATGGTAAAGTGGATATTTATTATAATTAACAGGCTGACAAACCAAGAGACATCAGCCATGACATCAGGGGTTAGGGGTGAGCGATTGTGTCGGCAACCCTGTATCAAATCATCTGCTTTCAATGCTCTTTTCGCTCACCCAAAATTATGATATAATGTATCAATTTACCGTCTTAATGCCACCAATATAGGTAACATGATGAAAAAGATCCTTATCCCTGCTTTGGCAATCGCTCTGACTTTGACAGCCTGCCAAAAACCTGCCGACGACAGCAAAAGTCAAAGTGCGAGCGAAAGTGCGACACAAAATAGTGCTAAGCCTACCACAGCCGCCGCCCCTAGCCCCACCGATGAGCAGACCCACGATCACCCAAATGACGAACATCACGATCATGGCGAGGGCGATCATGACCACGATCATCATGATCATGCTGACCATGCTCACGACCACGATCATGCTCATGGCGACGCTTATCAGTGTGGCGACAAAACCGCCTACATCCTTGTGGACAGCTATGAAGGCGAAACCGAGGTGCGTCTAACCCAAGACGACATCACTTATGATTTGTCCGAAGACGTGCAAACCAAAGGGCGTTTTACCACCGATGATAGTATCGTGGGCGACGATAAAGGCATGGCACTTGTTATGACGGGCAATCAAGCCAAAATCACCACTTTGGATGATAAGCTGCTCTTAGACTGCGTGAAGAAATAACGTGGTGGTAAATCAAAGGTGGGTTGGTTTTTATCACATCAACCCCAACTTTAAAAGCTGATTCAAAAATCCGTAGATAAGCTAAACATGTCACCAAAAGCCTTGATAGAGCATATCAGGGCTTTTCTTTTTAAATTTAAAAGACAAAGGCTTATTTGACTTTATCGTCAAACGCATACACACTCCTTTTAAATACTCAAAACCATCACGCCTTATAATACTTTTGAAATTTCTTTCCATAAAATCTGATGAGATGCTTTAAATAATCCCATATGGCCAATCTCATTAAGTCCATAATTTTTTGGTACAAGTTTATGATAATGGACATTTGCCAAACCAAATAATGAAAAGAAATCCTTCACATTATCTTCGGTGGCAATTTCATCATCAATGGCATAAAAAGCATGAATATCACAAGCCACCTTGTCATGATAATCTTGCCCAATGGTTTTTCCAATAGAATATTTGACGTATTGTCCATTTTGGCAAAACTCTCGCCATTGGCGTGCGACATTTTTTGGTAGATTTTCACCCATGCCAATAAATTTTGTCGCACCATAGCCACAAATCAGGCTAGATATGGGAAAGATGACATCAAACATAACCACCGCCAAATAACGGGTTTTGCCTGCCAACTGTTTGGTGTAGCCTGTTGAGCTGGCAAACGTGATGAGTTTTGCCACCTGATGATGGTTGGGCACAACGCCCAATAATTGACCACCGGCACTGTGCCCAATTAAAATCACTTTATCTTGATTGGTGTGATTTGTCAAAAAGTCAATGGCGGCAGGAATGTCCAAACACCCCCAATCATCAATGCTGGCGGTGCTATTTTTCAATGCTCCATGCAAAGATGCCCCAATCCCCCTAAAATCAAAGGTCATGACATCATAGCCTTGATCGCTAAGCCAACTGGCAAATGAGCGATAAAAACTTTGTTTGATTCCAGTGGCGGGGCAAATTAAAATCGGATGATAAGAACTTGCCTGTTGTTTGGGGTAAAATCGTCCTGCCAAATGGTGATTATCTTCGGTGACAATGCTCACCTCCATGATTTGTGCCATGCTTTCTCCTTAATTAAAAAGGCATCATTTAAAAAGTTGTCAGTTTTAAATCAAGACATCCAGTAAGAAATAAACCATCCTTGATGTGTCGGTGCTAATGCTTAATTCATCATTTCTATTTATTGGCATATTAGTCACTTATCATCATATTTCCATAAATAAAAAGCACTTCTTTGAGCGCTTTTTATTTTATTTGTTTTATCGTGTGGCGGTGTATTATTTTAGAAAATTCAAATAAAACATTAGTCAAGTCTTTTATTTAATTAATCATGTATGTCTAATTAATCCATAAGTTAATCCATACGTCTGATAACACCCCCACATTTTAACTTCTCGTCGTCAATCATGTTATTTTTTTCTACCAAAAATAACACCGACAATGAATAAAACGATGGCAACGACTAGGAATATATAGGCAAACTCTGATGATAGTCCTGCCACACCACCAAAACCAAGTGCACTTGCAATTAATGCAATAACCGCAAAAATAATGGCCCAACGAAGCATAATCATTCTCCTCAAAACTATTATTAACATGTATATACACATATATTCACATAATATTTATTACCATACCTGTGATTTACCTATCTTCAACAGGTGCTTATATATTATGCTAATCGCTTTGATGGTGGGGTATAAAAATAGTATCCATTTGTAATATAGACAAGCCATTTCGTTGAATTATTGTAATAATCGCCTAAGATTTTGACGATCTGATAACACCCTCCAAATATGCCTTGTTCTAAATGCCTTGAACTTTTTTACCCCCAGCACTCCGCCGACTGGTTTTATGGTGTCATTTAGCAGCCCATGGTCAAAGCCAATCCCATCAGTTTGCCTTCTTTATAAAACGCCGCCGCAGGCTCGCCTGCATAACAGTCATCATCGTCAAGGGTTTTGAATTTGACGCTACTCATCAATTTTTGATACGCCTGCTGACTCATGGGTTTAAAGGTGGCATAAAAGCCCACATCGCCACAGTTGGCACAGCCATGGTAGTAGGTCAAGCTCTCCAAGGGTTGTCCGTAGAGTGTGGCATTTCGCAGGGGAATGGTTGCTTGTAAATATACTTCTTTACTTTTGACCAACTTAGCAGGCAGCATGTCTTGACGGTAGGGGGCAGGAACAGCGGTATATTTACTTGATGTGGCGGCACCCCTCAAGGGCTGTTTGATGATTTGTTGATACTGGGGGTGGTACATATCCGCCGACCCTTTCTTAAAAATATTTTCCATGATGGCATGAACCACTTTGCCATCATCGCCTTTTTTGCCCTGTTCTAAATAACCAAATGCAGGTGTCCAGTCCGCAGCGGTGGCAGACAAGGCAGGTAGAACGCTTGCAAGCATCAAAGTACATAACTGTTTTTTCATGGGGCTCTCCTGTTTGGGTGGGTAAAGTCCAATTAACAAATCAATAGTCCATTTAATTCTTGATAGTTTGGAAATACGGCATCCAAACTCATCACAGGCAACTGATATAAGACACTCGTTGCAATGATAAATCTGTCCGCAGGGTCTTTGTGGTGGTTTTCTAATCGCTCAGACAACAAAGCAATTTCTTTATTAATTGGCAAAATTTCAATATTCATACTCGCCAACATCACCCATTGCTCAGCAGATATCGGCAAATCAAGACGTTTTCTTTTGGCAAGCTGTGCAATTTCCCAACATGATGTAGCACTGACAAAAATTTCATCATCCAATTCAATCCTTGTCAACAACCTATCAGGCAAATCGCCATATTGCCAACGATACCAAATATGCGTATCCAATAACATCAATCCAATTCCCAGTCTTCACTTTTTGTTGTGGGAGCAATCAATTCATCATGCCGTACACCAAGCCCCCTTAACAACGGATTGGGCTGTCGTTTTGCCTTGGGCTTATTTTGTGGTTCGGGCATTTTTTTCATAAACAGCACTTCAAACTGCCCCATCTGAAATTCGGCCGGGACAGCGATTTGCTTGACAGGTTCATTGTAGATTTCTTTATAAGTTTTAATTTCCATCATTTGCTCCGCTTTGATAAACAAAAATGGCACACCATCAGTATGCCATTTTTCCATCATTAACACAAGTAATTAAATCAAGGACTTAACCGCTTCTACCACCGCTTCACTGGTGATATTAAAGTGCTTAAATAAGTCCTTGGCAGGGGCGGATTCGCCAAAGGTGGTCATGCCAATCACTTTGCCGTCCAAGCCGACAAACTTATACCAGTAGTCTGTAATACCCGCTTCTACCGCCACTCTGGCACGCACCGCACTGGGCAACACGCTTTCACGATAGTCAAAGGACTGCTCGGCAAACACTTCACAGCAGGGCATAGACACCACACGCACCCCATCTAGCTGATGATAGGCGTTCATGGCAAGCTCCACTTCTGAGCCTGTGGCAATGATGATGGCTTGC
>JBHCFR010000035.1:0-7883 GCA_041801945.1 Moraxella sp.
CTTTACTTTACTAAGCAATTATAGTATATTTTTACACATTCTTAATATTTATATCAAGTTGATTAACTACCCACAGGAGTCTTCCATGAAAAAATTTATTTTGCCTTTGGCTGGTTTAGCGGCATTAGGACTAAGTGCCTGCGGTGGTAGTAGCGGTGGTGGCACAGCAAGCACACCAACACCCATTCCGACTGCTCCCACCACAACACCTCAGACGCCCACGTCTAGCTCTGATTCTGGCATTCAAGGCAACATCATGAAGGTAGCCAATAGTAGGGCAGGCGTTGTTTCTAAAACTGCCGCCACCACAACAGTTAACAAGGTGGTGATTGATGGTCAGGCAGTGGACTTTATTCCCTCAGGTTTTACAGTTGGCAAATTAAACATGAGAGCAGGAAACATGGATCGCATCGGTGGCAGCTCAAACCTTGCCTATACCCGCTATGGCTACATTCGTGAAGGTGTAGGTGGCACTCCTTATCTGTTCGCTCAGGGTGTCGTCACCAACAATATGCCCACCACAGGTACTGCCACATACACAGGTCAAGCTGCTCATCTGCAAAATGGGCAAGTTGACTTGGTTGATGCTCGCTTTAATGTGAATTATGGCACAAAAAATCTCACAGGTACTGTCGGCTCCACCGCCCTATCTGCCACCATTTCGGGCAATAGCTTTGCAGGAACACACGCGAACGGCATCACCACCACAGGGCGTTTCTATGGTACTAACGCTGCCGAGCTTGGAGGTACATACAGCAACGCCAATGGCTCTGTTGCAGGGGCATATGGTGCGAAAAAATAACACCATTTGATGCATGGTTTGGCACTTGATGCTTTCATGATACGGCATTCATCACACACAGCAGGTTTGGCAATGGGTTTGTTGTCAAGCCTGATTCTTATGAATGCTTCTCCTAGCGTCTTTGCCAATACCCCTGCGAACATGCCCCTCGTTACCCCAAAAGATGAGACGATGTTTAATACAGTCTCGTCCTCTTATGCCACACCACCAACCCAAAACACTCTACCCATTGATAACCCACCAACCACAGCCATTACCAAAGCCGAGCTTTTGGCGGACATTGACTTATTTAATGAGGTACTAAGTCAAGCCATTGACCGAGATGATGTTCAAGGCGTGCAGATTCTTCTGCCGGTGTATGCACTCGTCCCTCATAAAGATGAGCTTTTATACCTATATGCTCATGCCATCATACAGGAGAGGCAGGATATTGAGCGAGCCATTGACCATTATCGGCAGATGCTAGCAATCAACCCAAGTCTGACCCCCATCAGGATTCGCCTTATTTTGGCATATCTTGCCAATCATCAGCCTCATACCGCCAAAGAAGAGTTCGCGATTGCACAAACCGATCCGACCTTGCCCCTTAATATAGCAACAAGCTTACAAAAACAGTTGGATGACTTTGACAAGCCGATGACAAGAATGTCTCTACGCTACTTAGATGATGATAATGTCAATAATGCCCCAACCACAACGCATCATCAGGGCTGGCAGCTACCCCATGCAGAATCTGCTCATGGCGTGGGCTATTTCGCCAAACTCTCAAAAGAGCATTACCCAAAAGATCATCTCGCCGTTGGCATGACCGCTTCGGTTCAAGGTAAATACTACTGGGATAATAAAGACTATAATGACACCCTCATTGAAGTTGCCCCTACGCTCACTCATCGAAGTCGTGATAGGCAGTTGGGAGCAAGCATCTATCATCAGATACGCTACTTTGGTCATGAGCCGTATTCGGATATCACAGGGCTAAGACTGACCGCTTACGAGAGGTTTAATGCCACCTATCAAGGTGAGGTTGGACTAGATATCGCCAAAAAGCGTCATGATACTCGTTCATTTTTAGACGGTAGCAGTCAAGCCGTCACGGCAAGTCTTAGTCATCACGGTCGCCATCATCACTATGTTGGCATCGGTCTCATCAATGAGAACACCCAAGAGCCAAGCGAAAGCTATCGGCAGGGCATGATGTTTGTAGGTTCAGACAGGGTGTGGGGCAAATTTGGCACGAGTCATCATGTGGGTATAGGCAGACGAACCTATCAAGACATAGATTTTTTTAACATCAAACGTGCTGACATGCTTTATCACACCGAGCACAGTATCTGGCATCAAAATGTGCACTACCGCGGTTATCACCCTCGTTTGCATGTGCGTTTTGATCGCATTGATAGCAACCATTTTGCTCATGACACTAAGAATGTGCAGGTATTTTTATCCATAAATCGACGGTTTTAACCCATCGCTTGTTTGGCACTATCTGACACTAAAAAGCCATTTTCTTTTTGAAAATGGCTTTTTTTATCAAGGACTCATCATACCCTTTCAATGATGGTCGCAATGCCCTGCCCAAGTCCGATACACATGGTGGCAAGCCCCACTTGGGTATCTTGCTGCTCCATAACATTTAGCAGCGTGGTGGTGATGCGAGCACCCGAGCAGCCCAAGGGGTGTCCTAGTGCAATCGCCCCACCGTTGTGATTGACGATGTCTTGCTTATCATAGAGTCCCAAGCCTTTGAGCACTGACAAGCCTTGTGCGGCAAACGCTTCATTGAGCTCTACTGTTTGAATGTCACTCATGGCAAGCCCTGCGCGTTTTAATGCCTTTTGGGTAGCTGGCACAGGTCCATAGCCCATGATGGCTGCATCACAGCCTGCTACTGCCATAGAGCGGATTTTGGCTCGTGGGGTTAGCCCCAAATCTTTGGTTTTTTGGGCGGACATGACCAGCATGGCTGATGCCCCATCTGACAGAGCAGAGGAAGAACCTGCCGTCACTGTGCCGCTGACAGGGTCAAAGACAGGTTTTAGCTTTTGCAGGCTCTCTAAGCTGGCATCAAAACGAATGACCTCATCAATGGTGCAAAGCTGCAAATTACCCTCTTCGTCATGCCCCTCTACACCGACGATTTCTTTGGCAAATCGTCCCTCGTGGGTGGCACGAGTGGCCTTGACGTGAGAGCTTAGTGCGAAGGCGTCTTGCTCCTCTCGGCTGATGTCATTCATGCGACCTAACATCTCGGCGGTCAGCCCCATCATGTTAGAGGCTTTGGCGATACGCTTAGAGGAGCTGGGGTTGATATCCACGCCATGCATCATGGCAACGTGTCCCATGTGCTCCACGCCGCCGATGATAAAGAGGTCGCCTTGCCCTGTCATGATTTGGGCGGCAGCCGTGTGCAGGGCTTGCATGGAGGAGCCACACAGACGATTGACCGTTTGTCCGGCGACATGCTTGGGAATGCCTGCTAGCAGACTGGCATGACGAGCGATGTTCCAGCCTTGCTCCAAGGTCTGATTCACACAGCCCCAAATCACGTCTTCAATGTCATTTGGGTCAAAGCCGTTACGCTTGATGAGTGCCTTCATCAACTCCGCAGACAGGGTTTCGGCTCGCACATGGCGGAACATGCCGTTTTTGGATTTACCCATGGCGGTGCGGACACCATCCACGATAACCACATCGGTAGGATTTAATGTTGTCATGGTTTTTTCCTTAAAATTTTAATTATTGATAAAAGCTCTCGCCACGCTCTGCCATGTCTTTGAGCAGCTGTGGTGCTTCATAGGCTTTGCCAAGATGTGCATATTTATCGCACAAAGCGACAAATTCACGAACGCCGACTTGGTCAATATAGCGGCATGGTCCACCACGAAACGGTGGGAAGCCTAGCCCCATCAGCATCGCCATGTCTGCCTCGCTGGCACTTGCCACGATACCATCTTCTAGGCAACGCACGGTCTCGTTGCAGAACGCCACCATCAAGCGGTCAATGATTTCTTGCTCCTCAAAATCTCTGCTCTCATCTTGCACGGATTTTAAGAGCTCATAGGTGGTCGCATCTATGCTCTTCTTAGGCTTGCCTTTTTTATCGGTTTCATACTGATAAAAACCTGCTCCATTTTTTTGTCCTAGGCGATTGTTCTCAAACATCACTTGGGTCGCTGTTTTGTAGTCCACGCTCATGCGGTCAGGGAAGCCTTTTGCCATCACCGCACTGGCATGGACGCCAGTATCAATACCCACCACATCTAGCAGATAGGCAGGACCCATTGGCCAGCCAAACTTTTCCATGACCTTATCAATCTTAGCAAAGTCTGCGCCGTGCTTGACCAACAAATCAAACGCCCCAAAATAAGGAAACAGCACGCGATTCACCAAAAAGCCGGGGCAATCATTGACCACGATGGGCGTTTTACCCATTCTTTGAGCCAAAGCAACGGTGGTGGCAACCGCTTCATCGCTGGTTTTCTCACCGCGAATGATCTCCACCAAAGGCATGCGATGCACAGGGTTAAAAAAGTGCATGCCCACAAAATTCTCAGGGCGTTTCAAGGCGGTGGCAAGCTCGCTGATGCTGATGGTGGAGGTGTTGGACGCCAAAATGGCGGTGTCTTTAATGAGATTCTCGGTTTCGCTTAGCACCGCTTTTTTGACTTTTTCGTTCTCCACGACCGCCTCAATGACGATGTCAGGCGTGCCAAAATCACCATAATTGAGCGTCGGACGAATTTTTGATAAAGTCTCGCCCATCTTAGCAGCATTGATTTTGCCACGCTCCACTTCTTTTGATAATAATTTACTTGCTTCATTCATGCCAAGGTCAAGCTGCTCTGCCTTGATGTCTTTCATGATGATCGGCAGACCTTTAACCGCAGATTGATAAGCGATGCCGCCGCCCATGATTCCTGCACCCAGTACCGCCATCTCGTGAATGTCATGTGCATTTTTGCTGTGCTCTTTGGCACTTTTCTTGACCAGCTGATCGTTTAGGAACACACCCACCAGTGCTGCCGCTTGGGGGGTGGTGGCTGCCTTGGCAAAGTTGGTGGCTTCTACCTTGATGGCCTCATCACGAGCAAGATTGGCATGACGCTCAATGGCATCCAAGGCAAGGGCAACGGCAGGATAGTGCTTAGGATTGGCCTTGGCAAAAATCATGCCTTTGGCTGAGTTAAACGCCATGGCTTGCTCAGTCTTATTTAGCTTAACAGGCTCCAACTTTTCAGCTCGTTTGGCTTGCCAGTCCAAATCGCCATTGATGCATTTTTTCACCAAATCAAGGGCGGACTGCTCTACTTTGTCATCAGCCACAACAGCATCTACCAAGCCGACTTTTAGGGCGTCGGCAGGTTTTAGAGGGTTGCCTGTGGCGATGAGTTCTAGGGCATTATCAACGCCGATGATGCGTGGTGTCCGCACCGAACCCCCAAACCCTGGGAAAATCCCCAATTTGGTTTCAGGCAGACCGATTTGGGCAGATTCTCCCATGACACGGTATTCACAGACAAGCGTCATCTCACAGCCACCGCCAAGTGCTGCCCCGTTGATGGCACACACCTTAGGAAAAGGCAAATCTTCAAAGCGATTAAATACGTCATTGACATCTAACAACCACGCTTCTAGTGCCTCTTGGGGCTGCTTAAAATAACCCACAAATTCTGTGATGTCCGCCCCTGCGATGAACACTTTTTTGCCTGAGGTGACAATCAGTCCCTTGATGTCGGCTGTGTTTTCTAGGGCGACAACCGCCTCTTTGAATTCAGCATTGGTGGCTTGGTCAAATTTATTGACGCTTTCACCGTCATTGTTAAAATGAAATTTGACAATGTCGCCGTCTAAGCGGCTAACCTGTATGGATGCTCCACTATAAATCATGATTACTCCTGTTATTTCTAGATGGGCTAAAATGGATGAACATTTACTCATGCCGCAAAGACTAAAACCTTGTATCCCAACTTCTGTTTGTCAGCACGGTAAAACTCCCTTACTATATCACAATCATTTGACCATAATCATGACCATTTTGTAACATTGACTTATCGGTCATTTTTGGGTTGCGACAAAAAAAGGCAAACCCATGTTCGCCTTTTTTTGATAAACCATGATTGCCGCCAAACACATTGCCATGGTTTGACATGGGGATGCCCATGCGTGATGCCTTCATCGTTTTATGATTTTAAAATCGGTTCTTTGCCCTCGTCAATCACCGCACGCGTGACCACCACTTCTTTGGTGTCCGTCATGCTTGGTAGCTCGTACATGGTGTCAAGCAGGGCATTCTCAATGATAGAACGCAAACCCCTCGCCCCTGTCTTACGCTTCATCGCCTGCTTTGCAACCGCCAAGAGTGCCTCTGGCTCAAAGCTAAGTGTCACCCCCTCCATCTCAAAGAGGTATTCATACTGCTTGGTCAGAGCGTTCTTAGGCTCGGTTAAAATCTGGATGAGTGCCTCTTCATCTAATTCATCTAAGGTCGCGATGACTGGCAATCGCCCGATGAGCTCAGGAATGAGTCCAAATTTGATCAAATCCTCAGGCTCAACTTCTTTAAATAACTCGCTGATTTTGGTGTCCTCTTGGGCTTTGACATCGGCATTAAAACCGATGCCTGTCTTCTCAGTGCGTTGCTGAATGATGCGATCAAGCCCTGCGAACGCCCCACCGACAATCATCAAGATATTGCTAGTGTCCACCTGTATCATCTCTTGATTGGGGTGCTTACGTCCACCTTGGGGTGGGATGTTGGCGACGGTGCCCTCGATGAGTTTGAGCAAGGCTTGTTGCACGCCTTCGCCTGACACATCTCGCGTGATGGAGACGTTCTCCCCTTTTTTGCTGATTTTATCAATCTCATCAATATAAATAATGCCACGCTGAGTGCGTTCCACGTCATAATCAGCCGATTGTAGCAGTTTTTGCACGATGTTCTCTACGTCCTCGCCCACATACCCTGCCTCTGTGAGCGTGGTGGCGTCCGCCATGGCAAAAGGCACATCCAACATCTTGGCAAGCGTCTGAGCCAATAGCGTTTTCCCTGAGCCTGTCGGTCCGATGAGCAGAATGTTACTTTTGGTCAGCTCCACCGGTGATACCTTGTCATCGGCACGCACTTTTAGACGTTTGTAATGATTATAAACTGCCACGGACAATGCTTTTTTGGCGGTATCTTGCCCGATGACATACTCATCTAGGTGCTGGCGAATCTCTTTGGGCTTGGGCAGTACTGCCGTTGCCCAGTCTTTATCATCAGCTTTTGATTTTTTGGCTCTGCCTAGACCCTCCTTTTTGGTCTGGTTGCTTTTGCCATTTATCTCCATGCCATCTAGCATGTCGCCACACAGCTCCACACATTCATTACAGATGTTGGTGTGCTCATCTATGCCAGCGATGAGTTTTTTGACTTCATTTTTTGTCTTGCCACAAAAGGCACAACATGGCTCTTTGGTCTTAGTCATGGGTCTTCCTAAATTATCATCAAGGGGCATGATTGGGCGTTATTGGCAAGCCCAAGTTGCCTTCATGCTTTATTTGGCTGCTAAAATTGGGTACTAAAATCACGATATGGTAAAGTGCGTTTGTGCACTCGCAACAGATGTCTTGTTCTGTCATTCTCTTGCCATCACTGCCGCCAGCCCATTTGGGTCATGTGGCTTTGGCGGATACCAAAACAAGTTCATCCTATGTGGCAAGTTTTGGTCGTCAAGCAATTTGTCCTTACACCGTGCGTTTTTCAAGCACCGCATCCACCAAGCCGTACTCTTTGGCTTCGTTAGCATCTAGCCAATAATCACGCTCTACGTCTCGCTCAATTTTTTCTAGGGGCTGACCGGTACGCTCGGCAAGGATGCGATTTAGGCGTTCACGGATTTTTAAAATTTCTCTGGCACTGATCTCAATGTCTGTCGCTTGACCCTGAGCACCCCCTGATGGCTGATGGATCATGACGCGACTGTTGGCAAGGGCATAACGCTTACCCTTAGCACCTGCTGCGAGCAGAAAAGAACCCATGCTGCACGCCTGACCCAAACAAATGGTGGATACATCAGGCTTGATAAAATTCATGGTGTCA
>JBHCFR010000036.1:0-6470 GCA_041801945.1 Moraxella sp.
CGGTGGATCTTAGCATTGCAGGGACCCCACATCGTATTACGTGCCCTGCCGATGAAGTAACTCAACTGGAGGGGGCAGGGGCGTACATCAATGATAAAATCCGAGAGCTTCGCCGTGCCATCAAAAGCAAAAATCCGAGCAATGAAGAGCTTTTGATGTTGGTTTGCTTGGAGCTTTATGATCAATGCCAACACCTAAACAGCGAGCGTGACATGCAGTCATCAGAGCGTGAACATGCACAAATATTGATTGATAAAATCATCAAAGACGCCCGTTCGGTGCTATAAGTCACACAGCGTGATGGCTTTGGGTGTGATGTGCCGTCATGCTCATTTTGTGATGGCTGTGGGCGGGGCGTATAAAAGCCAAACCTTAACGGTGACGTTCGCCAAATATCGCTGTTCCGACCCGCACCATGGTTGAGCCGTGAATGATGGCTTGTTCCATGTCGCCGCTCATGCCCATAGACAGGGTGTCAAAGCTCGCTAAGTCATACCTTGTTCTAATCTCATCAAACAGCCTCTTGGTGCGAAGAAAAGCATCTGTACCATCTTTATTGGGGATAATCATAAGCCCACGCAGCACCAACTTTGGCAGTGTCATGATAGTTTGCACCAACTCATGCAGCTCCTCCACATGACAGCCTGATTTGCTACTTTCATCATCGATGTTTAGCTGGATTAGAATGTTGAGTGGCGGTAGGTCATCAGGGCGTTGCTCATTGAGACGTTCGGCGATGATGCCTCGTGCCACAGTCTGCACCCAGTCAAAATGCGTGGCAATGTCTCGGGTTTTGTTGCGCTGTATGTGACCGATATAATGCCAAACGATAGGCAGTGCTTTTAGGTGTTGCATTTTGTCTTGTGCTTCTTGTAAGTAATTTTCGCCAAAATCCCTTTGACCGACTTGGTATAGCAGCTCAATATCAGCCGATGATTGGGTTTTTGATACCGCCAGCAGGCTTGCTTTGGTGCCTGCTTTGGCATTAAGATGAGCCAGCTTATCTTTTACTTGTTGATAGCGAACAATCAGCTGATTAGAATCTGGCGAGGGCGACATGGGCTTTCCTTGGAGTTGGGTTTTTGTTTCTTTATTGTTTCTGAATTGTAAGTTATGTGATAACTTACGCAGGATTTTGGCATTATTTTAGCAGAAAATCCCACAAATGGCATAAACTTTGGCATAAAATGGATTGTATTATCTCACATGGCATGGTTTAATGGTCATGACGAATACTGTATGATGTCGCCATGCTTGATACAGAGTGATGTTTATTCTTTTATGTCCTTTTATCTGTTTTATTTCATTATCTAAGGCAATCTCATGTCATCTCCTAGCATTGAAGATTTACTGCGTTTTGTGGTAAAAAATAAAGCATCCGATTTGCATTTATCAGCAGGTCTGCCCCCCATGATTCGTGTGGATGGTGAAGTGGTGCGTATTAACACCCCAGAAATGGATCACACCACGGTGCACAAGCTCATTTATGACATCATGAATGATAAGCAACGTGCTGATTATGAAGAATTTTTGGAAACCGACTTCTCTTTTGAAATTCCGGGTCTTGCCCGCTTTCGTGTCAACGCCTTTAACCAAAACCGAGGAGCAGGTGCGGTATTTCGTACCATTCCTTCAAAGGTATTGACCATGGAGGATTTGGGTATGGGACCTGTCTTCAAAAAAGTCTCTGACTTTAAGAGAGGCGTGGTTTTGGTAACAGGTCCGACAGGTTCAGGAAAATCTACCACCCTTGCGGCGATGATTAACTACATCAATGAAACACGTAAAGAGCACATTCTAACCATCGAAGATCCTATTGAATTTGTCCACGAATCCAAAAAATCTCTTGTCAACCAACGTGAGGTTCATCGTGACACCTTAGGATTTGAGGCGGCACTACGCTCAGCACTGCGTGAAGACCCTGACATCATCTTGGTGGGCGAGATGCGTGACCTTGAAACCATCCGTCTTGCCCTAACTGCCGCCGAAACAGGGCACTTGGTATTTGGTACGCTGCACACCAACTCTGCCGCTAAGACCATTGACCGTGTGATCGATGTGTTCCCTGCTGCTGAAAAAGACATGATTCGTGCGATGCTGTCTGAGTCTCTACAAGCGGTCATCTCGCAAGCCCTACTAAAAAAAGTGGGAGGAGGGCGTGTGGCGGCTCACGAAATCATGTTGGGTACACCTGCCATTCGTAACCTAATCCGTGAGAATAAAGTCGCTCAGATGTATTCTGCCATACAGACAGGGGCAGGCGAGGGCATGACCACGCTTGACCAAACCCTAAAAAATCTTGTTGCTGCTCGCACCATCACCAAAGAGACAGCACGTGTGTACGCCAAACAACCAGAATCATTCTTATAAGAGGACAACATGGATTTTGATAAACTGTTACAGGTCATGATTGCCAAAAATGGTTCGGACTTATTTATTACCGAAGGCGTGCCTCCCTCGTTGAAAGTCAATGGCACAATCATGCCGATGACCAAAACGCCCTTGACTGCCGACCAGACCATGGCTTTGGTCACAAGCATCATGAGCGACGCCCAGAAAAAAGAGTTTCACGAGACCAACGAATGCCAGTTTGCCATCTCAGATAAGGCTGAAAAAGCCCGTTTTCGTGTTTCTGCTTTCATTCAGCGTGATAAGGCAGGGATGGTACTGCGTAAAATTGAAACAGAAATCCCCACCACAGAAGATTTACATCTACCGCCCATTTTAAATGAGCTTGCCATGAAAAAGCGTGGCATCATTCTCTTGGTGGGTGCGACAGGAACAGGTAAATCCACCACTTTGGCGGCGATGATTGGTTATCGCAACGAACACTCTCGTGGGCACATCATCACCATTGAAGATCCGATTGAATACGTACATCAGCATAAGGGCTGTATCGTCACCCAGCGTGAGGTGGGTATTGATACTTTGTCTTTTGAAGAGGGGCTCAAAAACACGCTGCGTCAAGCCCCTGATGTTATCTTGATTGGTGAGATTCGTAACCGTGAGGTCATGAGCTATGCCATTCAATATGCTGAGACAGGTCACTTGGTATTTGCCACCTTGCACGCCAACAACGCCAACCAAGCCATAGACCGTATCATTCACTTCTTTGAGGCGGATCGCCATGGGCAGCTGTTCATGGATTTATCTTTGAACCTGCGAGCCATTATCGCTCAGCAGCTGATTCCAACCCCAGATGGCAACGGTCGTCGTGCCGCCATTGAAATCTTACTAGGTACGCAGCTTATCGGTGATTATATTCGTAAGGGTGAGATTCATGAGATTAAGCCTGTCATGAAGCGTTCACGTGACATTGGCATGCAGACCTTTGACCAAGCCTTGTTTGACCTGTATGAATCAGGACAGATTACTTATCAAGATGCCCTAAAACACGCCGACAGTCCCAACGACCTACGCTTACAAATTAAACTGGAAAGTAAAAATAAGGCAGCCGTGGAGGAAGAGTCTGCCAAACTCTCCATTGATACGGGCGATTATTTTTAGGGGCTTGACCATAAAAAAGACTGGGATAAAACCAGTCTTTTTATCGGATTATCAATTTTTGGTGGCGTCAAGAGTTTTTTGGCACTCTTCTTTATCGCATATGCCATGCAGTATGAGCGAGTGTCCTGACAGCTTAAAGTTGTATTGCTTGGCAATCTTCTCCTGCTCATCTTCAATGATTTTATTGTTGAATTCTTCAATTCTACCACAGACATCACACACCAAATGATCGTGATGTTCTTCTTGTGCAATCTCAAATACGGACAAGTTATTTTCAAAATTATGACGCTCAACAATACCTGCCTGCTCAAACTGAGTCAATACACGATATACGGTCGCTAAGCCCACATCCTCACCTTGTTCAGCCAATGCCTTATAGACATCTTCGGCACTCATGTGATGGTGTTCTGCGTTCTCTAACAGCTCTAAAATCTTCATGCGAGGTAAGGTTACTTTTAGACCTGCTTTGCGTAAATCTTTGTTGGTAAATGCCATATGAATCACCTGTCTTATCATGGGCGGGTTAAACTTTATGATTTATTTTTCAAATCATAGCAGCTCATTGAATTATCATTTGATAATCAGTTACTAAATACGACTACTTTACCACATTTTTTTAAAAATTTCACTCAAAAAAACCCATCAAACGATTAACGTGATGCATATTAGGACAAGCTTTTAGGTAATAACCACCCAAGACAAAAACTTTGCAAAAAACTTGCATATTTTCGCACTTGCGTTTAATATGGCAGTTATTTTAGAATAGCGTTGATTTAAAATTTAAAATGAGAGCGTATGATGACTTTATATCAGACATCCAAATACAAATTGATGGCATTGGCACTTGTGAGCACATTGATGCTTTCAGGCTGTTCAATGTTTCGGGTATATACCATTGACCTACCCCAAGGCACGCCCATCACCCAAGCACAGGCGGCACAGATACGAGTGGGTATGACCGTTGATGAAGTCACCTACTTGCTTGGCAGCCCTGCCATGAAAGATACATTAAATCCCAATCGGTTTGATTATTTGTATGATTACACCGCAGGTACCGATGGCAAACGTGCCAATAAAAAAGACATCAAGAACGCCAGTCAATATCTAAGTATTTTCTTTGAAAGCGGGCGTGTCGTCCGTATTGCAGGGCGTGAGTCTCTACCCATCAAGAATCAGTAATACCACACATGGACACAACCCAAATTATTTGATGGTATCCCCATAAAAAATCAGGCAAAGCATTCATGCATGACCTGATTTTTTATGGGGTGATCTGCTATTGGGGCGATAACCGAGCTTTTTTAGACGTACCTTGGATTTGGATTTGCGTCGTGCCATCGGATCGTCAGATAAAGGACGATAAATCTCAATTCTATCGCCCTCTGACAGCATGGTGTCTAAACGTTTTTTTTGGCTGTATATCCCCACATACCATGCTTTGTGATGGGGATTGGCGGTCATGTTACTGCTGCACCACGCCCTAAACTCTGATAAATCTGGCAAATCAAGCCAACTTGACAACATCAGGGCTTCATGTATCGTTGTCCCTTGGGGTACTTCCATCTCTGCATAATACTGCTTGGACTCTTTTGCATAAGCCAAGCTGATGTTTATCACAGTCATTGATTAATCCAACCGATGAAGGCAATGATAATCGCAAGTGGCACCCCAATTCTGATGAGGACTCGCCAAATGTTATAACGCCCTTCGCTTTTAAAGTTAAATGTTTTGCGTAAGTGGCTAATCTTCATCACAAAACCAGAGAAGATAACCAACACAATGACCGCCAGTAGACTCATGAATAGCACCATCATCAGGGCAATGTTGCTAGGTAGGGCGGATAACACCAAAGCAAGCACCACACCGACAACACCACCTTTTATCAGACCAAAACGAGCGATGAGCTGACTGATGGCATAATACAATAAAAAGCTGGCAATAAATAACATGCCCACGCCAGAGACTAAAAATGAGGTTGGTGTCACAAAAGCACTACCCACCAATAAGGCGAAAGCACCAAAAATCAGCTGAGTCAGCCAAATCGGTAAGATGAGTCCAGACAGGGGTTTTTTGGGATTTTGGTTGATGGCTTGCCGTGTGATGTCCACACCCAAGAACCAATAGATGCCTGTGCCAATGCCCACCGATAACAGTGCCAATGATACCGCTCTTGCCCACTCCCCAAGAGAGACGGAGGTCATCACAGGGACGCTTACGCCGCTAGACAGACCGCCATCAAATAAAGAGATAAGACCGCCAATGATAGCAAGCAGTGCACCTAGTATCAGCAGTCTAGATTTTAATAGGCTTAATATTAAAGCTGCCATCATGATTCCAGCACTAAGTGCGATAGCAGGTATGTTCACGTCTAGCTGCGGTAAGTGCTGGTGAATGCCAGTGCCAATGCGTGAGGTCATGGCAGCGGCGATGAGCAAGGAAACCAATACCGACAGCCCAGCAAAAACTCGCCACGCTATCTGTGCATCTGCTTCACGCGTGAGTTTTTGCATGCCTAGCCATACCCCCTCTCCGCTTCGGATAGATAAGGCAAATTCGGCAAATAGGACAGGCAAGCCAACAATCAGCATGGCGACCACCCACAGTAACCAAAAATCAAGTTCATGAGCCATGCTTGGGGCAATCTGATGAGCGAATAAAAGTGGCAGGGCACACGCCACAAAAAACACAGTATAACGAGATAACATAATCAAACTCTGGTCACATGTTGGCTAAATGGCTAAAAGCCAAAAATCAAATAACAACAAAACCCCAATCAAGGGGTTTGTCTATGAAAACAAGTCCAACAAATAGATGCAGCTATCGCCATCCATCAATGGACGGCACTGATGAACTCAGACAGCATCTTAATGTCTTTATCGGAGAGCTTGGCTGCCACGATTTGCATCATGCCTTTTTCGTCTTTTTTGGCGGAATCATTGGTGCGTGTTTGTTCTGCCATCAAG
>JBHCFR010000037.1:0-3523 GCA_041801945.1 Moraxella sp.
AATGAGCATAAGGATGGGATATGTAATCATAAGTTAAATAAAAAATGAATTAACAAATTGAAAAATAATTAATATCTTAACCCCACCAACTCCAAAAAAGGTTTATAAAAATCGGATTTGGTTGGGTCTAGTATTTGACTAGCAACTAATGTAGAATGGCGAATTATCCCAAAACTACGTCCATCCAATCGTGTGAGCGATATCCATAATGCGGTGAATGCTGGACTGACGGTAACGACACATGAGAAGGTTATTCAGTATAAGGGTTGGCATGGTAGTGGGTATATTATTATTGACCCAAATACTGGAACTGGGGCTTATTTGATAGACGGTGGAGCTGATGGATGGCGGACTCAATTTATTAAAAACAATGCTTTCATAATATCTTTAGGATTATTAGCATTATCTTTCGTTCCATATGTTGGTAGCATTGCGAATATATTAGGTTGGGTTTAGCTAATTACTTATTATTCATATCCTTTCAAAAAGCTCTAGACTCTACATGTGCACGTGGAGTGAGTGGGATAATTACCGCATATAGTTTTATATTTTTATTAAATACAGCATTGACTTTTTATAGAGGTGGTGCAATTGGAGCATTTATAGCTTTCTTCTTAGGTGATATTTTTGCTGAGGCTGTATCAGGAGCTATAAACAATTTATCTTGTAGAGAAATGCCATGAACAATGTAAACAATTTGGATTATATCTTACTAATTATTTCTTCATTAATAGTTTCGTATTTTATTTTACTAAAATATAAGGATTATCATCAGAGCTTAAAGATTAAATATTATTTTCATTTTATCAATCTCATTTATTCGTTTTGTGGCATATTGTCTTTCTATTTGGCGTTGGAAATGTACAATCAGGCATTTATTCAATATAAAATTGAAGGATTAATGAAGCTATTTATCATAACAATTATTTCAGCAGTTGTTATGCCTATTATCTGGAAATCTAATATGCGTAAATATATGAAATAGCCAGTAAAAAGGGCGATGATGCAAGCTGGTGTACAAAGTTATATTACGATTAACCAAGCCCAAGATGTTATTGTTTCCAAACAGCATGGTAATATAATAAACAACTGTTTATGATTTGACAGCTTTGTAACTTATGTTCTTTGCAATCTGTATTTATAGACAAGCTATATGCCACATAAGGCACTCAAAGCTCTTTATTGAGCTATAAAAAATAAAAGCAGTTATTTTGATTAAATTATGCTATGATAAACAAAGTTTTGCACGACTTTCTTCATTCATTATGCTTATATAAATTTTTGCATAAATCCACCACAATTTAACACCATTTAATTTATCATTATTAATTGACCGCCATGAAACTACCCTTACCCAAACCACCTGCCCATCTTATCAAAGGCAAACGCCCCATCAAGCGCCCACAAACGCACATCAAAGCAAAAAACGACAACAACACACAGCTGACAGCTGCTCAACAGGATTTTCACAATGCGCTAAATGCAGAAGATTACAAAACCGCACTGACTGCCACACAGACCGCTCACCGCCTAGCGCCCCATCTCATTGCGCCTTTGAGCGATATGGCAACGGTGTACATCAAGCTTGAAGATTGGAACAATGCCATCACATCCGCTCACAAGGCGTTGCAAATTAATCCCAATCATATCAACAGCTTAGATGTATTGTCACACGCCTATGGCGCCAAGCGCGATTGGAAAAACGTCGCCATTTATGGCAAGCGCGCCTTAATGCTGCGTGATGAAAAAATCACCGATGCGCCAAATCTGTCCACGCCGTTTATGCAGCAGCGCGACGACACCCAAAACATCATTGCCTTTTCGCTGTTTGGCGACAGCTCCGCGTATATTGAGCCTGCTGTATTGAACGCTCAATTGGTTGCCAAGATTTATCCAAACTGGCAATGCCGTTTTTATGTGGATGACAGCGTGCCTGATTGGGCAGTGGATAGACTGAGCAACACCCACAGTCACATCGTCAAAATAAATGACGAACACAAAAACCTACCCAAAACCATGTGGCGCTTTTTGGCGATGGACGATGAATCGGTGGGTTATGTTTTGTTTCGTGATGCCGACTCGGTCATCTCTCGCCGTGAAGCGGCAGCGGTCAGCGAGTGGATGGCAAGCGGTCAGGCATTTCACATCATTCGTGATGCAGGTTCGCACACCGAGCTGATTTTGGCAGGGCTTTGGGGTGCCAAAGCAGGTGTTGTGCCTGACATGACTGCCAAAATGCACGCTTATGCTGCCGCGCACAGCGAACATCGCCACAGCGACCAGTTCTTTTTGCGCGATTGCATTTGGGCGTATGTGCGTCAAGATGTCTATGCCAGCGATAGATTGTTTGATTTTGGTGATACGCACCCCATCACAACCGTTGGTTTTGACCATGACAAAACACACATTGGCTGCGATGAGGGCAGCAGCCTATTTACGCTAACAAGCAAGCAGTTGAATGTGGGTGATTGGGTTGTTTGGCGGCTACACAGTCGCATTGACCCATATCTTAATGAGGATTTGAGTTACAATCTGACAGATGAGCAACTTATTTGCAGTTACAAAACCCAAATCAAAAAAGCGGCAACCATCACAGGGCGCATTCCAAGAATATATGCGCGCGGCATTCCATCAGGTGACAGTCGCATTGATTTTGCTTGGATTGACAAGCCATCAGCGGATAATTGATTTGTCAGACATAAGCCTAATAGTAGTGCAATACATTTGACCATAAAACAGCATCAATGGCGGTTTAAGATGGATAGTAGCATAAATCAGTATAAATAATTGACTCAAAATTAGCCAACCAGTTGTTATTTTGCAATCAATTATCTTGCAAGCAAATACCAATAATAACAGACAACATACCACAATCATCAAATTATCATCGCTGATTTTTTTGATCTAAAAACAAAAACCGGCAACAAGCCAGCTTTTGTTTTGATGATTTGCTTATCAACGAATAAAGGCACGGGCGTTGCGGAACAGTCGCAGCCACGCACCATCTTTGTCCCACTCTTTGGGCTTCCACGCATGATGAACCGCACGCAGTGTTCGTTCTGGGTGTGGCATCATCAATGTCACGCGCCCATCGTTGCTACAGATGCCTGTAATGCCCTCACGAGAGCCGTTGGGGTTTAATGGATAATGCTCGGTGGGTCTGCCTTGACTGTCCACATAGCGTAAGGCGATTTGTCCATGTGCTGTCATTTGTGCCAACGCATTGTCATCTACATTGGCATAGCCCTCACCATGAGCCACCGCAATCGGCAAAATGCTGTCTTGCATGCCTTTGAGCAAGACCGATTTGGTACGCTCCACACGCACATTGACCGTACGTGCCTCAAAACGTGCCGACATATTGGCACTAAAACGAGGGAAATGCTCAGCACCCACCATCAACTCTTTGAGCTGGCTCATCATCTGACAGCCGTTACACACCCCAAGCGTAAAGGTCTCTGGACGATGGAAAAATCTGGCAAACGCCATCCGCAGCTCTTCATGGAACAGCACCGAATTTGCC
>JBHCFR010000038.1:0-3471 GCA_041801945.1 Moraxella sp.
GCCCTAAGTGTCGCCCCCATTGAGCGTGGATTGTGGCTAAAAAATGTCCAAGATGACAAGCAAAAACAAGGCTTTTGTGTCATTAGCGAATCACACATCTTCGGACGCATCGTGGGAGGAGCTAAACAAAAACGCCAAAATGCCCTGTCACAGGCTTTTTTGATAAAATCCGTGAGCGAGATGAGCGAGGGCTCTCTTGTCGTGCATTTGTCTTATGGTATTGGGCGTTATCAGGGGCTCGTTGTCCTAGATGTGGGCGAGGGTGAACAGGAATTTATCCACATCAAATACGCCGATGATGCCAATGTCTATGTGCCGATTACCAATCTTGCGTTAATCGGACGATACAGTGGCACGGATAATGAAGCGGTGCAGTTATCTAAGCTCGGCTCGGGTAAATGGGATAAAGCACGTCAAAAAACCTTGACCGACATCTATGATGTGGCGGCAGAACTGCTTAATGTACAAGCAAGACGAAACGCCAAGCAGGGCATTAGCTTTAACATTGACATGGCACAATACGAGCTTTTTGCCAGTGGCTTTGCTTATGAAGAAACGCCCGATCAGCAAAGTGCCATTCATGCGGTGATGTTTGACATGAAACAAAATAAACCCATGGACAGGCTTATTTGTGGGGATGTGGGCTTTGGTAAGACAGAGGTTCCCATGAGGGCAGCATTCATCGCGGTGCAAGCAGGTCATCAGGTGGCGGTGCTCGTGCCAACCACGCTGCTTGCAGGACAGCATGAAGACAGTTTTAAGAATCGGTTCGCCGACTGGCCGATTAGGGTTGAGAGTTTGTCCCGTTTTGTGTCTAAAAAAGCCCAAGATAAAGTGTTAGAAGAGTTGGGAGAAGGCAAGGTGGACATCGTGATTGGCACGCACCGTCTGCTGCAAAACGATGTCAAATTCAAACAGTTAGGCTTGATGATCATTGATGAAGAGCATCGTTTTGGCGTGCGTCATAAAGAAAAAATCAAAGCCATGCAGTCAGATGTGGACACCTTGACCATGACTGCAACGCCCATTCCGCGTACGCTTAACATGGCACTGTCAGGCATGCAGGACATTTCCATCATCGCCACGCCACCTGCCAGACGACTTGCCATTAAGACTTTCGTTGCCGAAAAAAACGAACAGACCACCAGAGATGCTATTTTGCGTGAGATTCTACGTGGTGGACAGGTGTACTATTTACATAATGATGTGGCAAGCATCAATGCGGCTGCTGAGAATTTGTCTGAGCTCATCCCAGAGGTGCGAGTGGGTGTCGCTCATGGACAAATGGCAGAACGTGAACTTCATGACGTGATGAGTGATTTTTATCACAAAAAAACCAATGTGCTCGTTGCCAGTACCATCATTGAGACAGGGATTGATGTGCCAAACGCCAATACCATCATCATCAATCGGGCGGACAAATTTGGACTGGCACAGCTTCATCAGCTTCGAGGGCGTGTGGGACGATCGCACCATCAAGCCTACTGCTACCTCTTTGTGTCATCCATCAAAGGGCTAACCCTTGACGCCAAAAAACGCCTTGATGCCATCAGCCGAGCCAATACCCTAGGCGCAGGTTTTATGCTGGCAAGCGAGGATTTGGAGATTCGTGGGGCGGGTGAGATTTTGGGTAAAGAGCAATCTGGCAACATGCAGACCATTGGTTTTGGGCTGTACATGGACATGTTGGAGCGTGCCACCAAAGCGATAAAATCAGGCAAGACACCCAGTTTGGCAACCCCTTTGGATTTGGTGAGCGACATTAACATTCATGCGTCTGCCCTGATACCGAGCGATTATTTGGCGGATGTCCATGAGAGACTGCTGTTTTATAAACGCATCGCAGGTGCCCAGACGGTGGATGAGATCAATGAGCTGCGTTCAGAGATGATTGATCGTTTTGGGACGATGCCTACCCCTCTTGCCAATCTGTTTTTGGTGCATAAGATGCGTGTGCAAAGCATGCCGCTTGGTATCAGTAAGATTGAGGCGACCGCTTTTGGGCTTACTTTTGAGTTTAAGGCAGATACGCCTGTGGATGGTTTGGCGATTATTAAGCTCATTCAGTCTGATGAGGGCTATCGCATGAATGGCGCAACAGGGATGAAATACACTTTTAAAGAGGAAAAAGACGTGATAGGGCGAACCAATGCAGTATTTGAACTCTTAAAATACTTTCATGCAAATGTGGTGAGGGCGTCATGAATTTATTGACATTAACCACCTTATCCTTTGGCATGGCAATGGATGCGTTTGCGGTGGCGATTGCCAAAGGTGCAAGCAACCCACATCCACGCTTTTTTAGAGCATTGCAGGGCGGGCTGTTTTTTGGGGTGGTAGAAGGCATTGCCCCCTTTATTGGTTATTATTTGGGTAGGGTGGCTGAAAACTGGGTGCAGGCTTTTGATCATTGGCTTGCTTTTGGGCTTCTTGGCGTGCTTGGCGTGCGATTCATTCATGGGGCGATAAAAACAGATAACGATGAACAGGCGGATGCCTCAACTCAAAATTTTGCACTCATGCTGATCACCGCCATTGCCACCAGCATTGACTCGGTGGTGGTGGGTGCCTCCCTTGCTTTTTTGAATGTCAATATTTATTTGGCGTGTGCCTTGATTGGTTTGGCGACCACCATCATGGCAACAGGAGGGCTGTATCTTGGCAATCGCTTGGGAGCGACATTTGGACGATACGCCATGGGTGTGGGGGGATTGGTTCTCATAGGTATTGGTGGGTTTATCTTGGTGACGCACTTATCAGATGGTGGATGAGTGGGTGTTTAACCCTATCTGCCCCCCTCCCCCATATGTTTCGTACCTTTGTCCTAAAAAGCCATCGTCATCAAAATACAATAGAGACTTGCAGACAATGTTATGGGCGATAGACCAGATTTGGGGTATGGATGATGCACCTTTGTATCTGACAACCGACCAGCTAGCTACGCCAACCCGTTAATGTCTAAGAATGACGAGTGCCAAAAAGTTAGGTGACTTCATTTTAATGGCACAGATAAAAGTTCAACACGCTCTAATAAAAAATGATAAAATTGCTAAAATATTTTGTTAAAGCACAGGATGTGCCGAGTATCTGGCAAAACAAGAGGGTTTGCGTGAGGCATGGCTAAGCTCTGCTGTCACCCTAAAACCCCTGATAAATCAATACGAACGTATCAATATCCTTTGGTGTCTTTTAAAGTCTAACGATTTACTTATGTTAAGGGCAACCTAAAAATAGATACACCAACGGAATGATTTTTGTAAAACCACAAAAAAGGACTGAACGCTATCTCCATACTTAATCTCCACGCTTAATCTCCGTGCTTAGGGAAATTTTTTCACCAAACCCCATAACGTCAGATTGGTGTATTTGGGGCGTGATTTTGATGTACCCTGATTGGGTCATTAAATCATTGCTTGATGTCTGCCTCTTTTGGTGGTAAACCACTGCCAGACACACCCTGAACACTTCTTA
>JBHCFR010000039.1:0-2652 GCA_041801945.1 Moraxella sp.
ATAGCGTAGTACTCTTTGATGAGGTGGAAAAAGCCCATCCTGATGTGTTCAACATCCTGCTGCAAGTGTTGGATGATGGGCGTTTGACCGACTCTCAGGGTCGTGTGGTGGACTTTAAAAACACCGTCATCATCATGACCTCAAACCTTGGCAGTCATAAAATCTTTGACATGGCAGGCGATGAATACGAGGAGATAAAATCAGCGGTGATGGAGTCGGTGAACGCTCATTTCCGCCCTGAATTCATCAACCGTATTGATGAGATTGTGGTGTTCCATCCTTTGGGTCAGTCACAAATGATGGGTATTGCCAATATTCAGCTTGATCGCCTAAGAGCCAGACTCAAAGAGCGTGAGCTTGGATTGGTCTTATCAGATGAGGCGATGAATGAGTTGGTGTCGGTGGGTTATGATCCTGTGTTTGGGGCAAGACCACTAAAACGTGCCATTACCCAAGAGATTGAAAATCCATTGGCACAAAAACTACTTTTGGGCGAATTTGTGGCAGGCGATACCATCTCGGTCGGCGTTGAAAATGGTCAGCTCACCTTTGACAAACTAAGATTTAGCTGATCTTGCTCATGAATGATGATGAAGTGGCAAAATGCCCAATTCATCTCTTCTGATGTCTCAAATCACCCCAAAGGTTGGATGTTCTAACCTTTGGGGTTTTTGATTGGCGGGATGATTTGTGCTATGGGCGATTTGTGTTATGATGGTTTGTCGGTCTTTGATTTGGAGAATTTTAATGAGAAAATATCTGCTTGGTGCGTGTTTGGCAGTATCGGTGCAGGTGAATGCTTACGAGGGGGCGACGGTGGATTTTACGTCCTTGGCGTTTAGCCAAGCCATCATGCATGGTTTGATTCAAAAGGCACAGATACAAGATGACATGGCAAAACAAGAATGCGTGTCCGACATTGTGACACCAGTGATGGATGATTTGGCACAGGAGTATGTCAGTCATGCCCTGACTCGTGCAGATAAAAAACTGATGGATGATTTATTTGAGACGCCTTTGGGTCAGAACATGATGGTTCAAATACAGCGTCATGGGTTGGAGAATTTTGGTGATAACATGAACTTTGACCAATATCATCCAGCGGACTATGAAAAATACCATGCGGTCATGAAAAAATACTTTGATGAGTATAGGGTGACAGAGGTGTTAAAACAAGATGTCGTGATGGAGAGTGTCGTCATCGCCATCGTTAGATGTAAGCTCATGGATTTTGATATGTAATCGCCAAAAAATCGCTCAACGACTGCTGAGCGATTTTTTTATGTCATTTTTTTATGTCATTTTTGATGTAAATGTAAGGTCGCAAAAATATCTGCATAAAATAACATAAATATCTGCATAAAGAAATCCTAATTATGCAGATATTTTTATTATAGTATGCAGATATTAATCTAACAAACTTACACCCCAAACTCCCCCCGCTCCCCCTGCGGAGCTTGCCCTGTTATCTCGTGGGTCTGTCGGTCATAATAGACCATATCACCCACCTGTGCTTGTCCGTTTAGCACGACAAACACCCCACCGAGTGTCTGTCCCACCACCACACCTTGCCCTTTTTGCCCTGTGATTTGAGCTACGCCTTTGGGTGTGGCAAAGAGCCTGTTAAATGTCTGATATAAATTCATCTCACCCTCCCATATATCTATCCAATCCCACCACCTGCCACACGCTTGGCACACCGTCCTCTACTTTGACTTGTACGTCCACACTGACCACGACCGCTTTATATCCGCCCTCATCGTTGATTTGCCAGATATCGCCCAGCGTGGCAAGGGGCAAGCCGTATTTGTCCGCCCAGCGTGTCGTTACCGTCATGTCCATGTGCGTGCCTGATTCTGACAGTATTTGCACGCCCTTAGCGATAGTAGCGATTTGGTCAGTAAATAGCTCATCGGATTGTATTGGAGCTTCTTTTGTGCGTGCCGACTGTTTGCGATAGACGTTATCAAGACGACTTGTACTGGTTAGCCAAACATTATCATAAACAGGGTTTACCCGTTGTTGCTCGCTGATATGTTTAATGGGGTCTAATCCCAGGATAAGATTAGGCTCTGCGGTGGCAAGCTCCCAAGCTGGCACTTTGTAACGTGGCTTGATGATAAGCTGTGGCTCGCTGACATGGCTTGATACAAATGCCCCGCAGGCATGAGCGACATCGGAGAGTATCACAATCGGTGTCTTATCCGTGCTATATACCCCTGCACCGATGAGCCAATCAGGGGCTTGATATTCTGCCGTCATGCCTGTATTTGACAGTGCTTGTTGGCATAATTGACTGGCAAACAAGGCTTGATTTAATCCGCCTTGCTTATTGGTGGCATAGTCTGCTGACAGGCGAGCGGTAACACTTCGCCCTGATAGGGTATAGCTGTGATTGACAAATGAGCGGTTTTTGCTAAGCTCCTCGCCCATGATGACAAAGCGGTGGTTATTAATGACCACGCTAATCATCGGCTCATTGCCACGCTCGCCCAGTTTGTCTTTGATTTTGGCAAAGTCTTTGGTCGGTATCTCAATGTGTCCTTGCCAACAAAAGCTATCCATGTCGGTCTTAATGCCAAACGATAAAGGATTGACGTGAATACCGCCAATGGTGGCGGTGATGGTATTATGCACGATATAACTCCTAAG
>JBHCFR010000040.1:0-3800 GCA_041801945.1 Moraxella sp.
GCCGCCTAAAAATTCACACAGAGGATTTGGCTGCCATCCAAAGTGAGCTGACCTCGTCATTAAAAGACAACACGTCCGTGCCTGTTGTGCTAGACAGCGAGTGCGATTTGGATTTGGCGGCACTGGTGGACATGCTATGGGAGCTTGGGGTACAGCCGATTGGTGTGGTGGATGGCGTGCTAACCAAACAGGCAAACGCACTACGCTTGGCAACTTTTCCTGCTGAGGGCAAACGCATGGAGCGTATTAAGCCACAAGATGTACGCCCAACACCTAAGGATAATATAGCAGCTGATGATGCCATCAACACCGAAAATGACCAAGACCAAACGCTTGACGTCAAACAAGTGGCGGTCAGCCAAACCCAAACTGCACCGATGCAGCTCACCGAACAAGTAGCACCCAATGATGAAAAAGGCGTCACCAGTAGCGTACACAGCCAGATGCTGCGTTCAGGCCAGAGCCTACAACATCTAGGAGGCGATTTGATTGTCATTGGTGGTGTCAATAAAGGAGCGGAGGCGATTACCGATAATAATCTGCATGTCTATGGACACGGACAGGGGCGACTGGTGGCAGGAGCGACAGGAGATAAGCACGCACGTATTTTCTGCCAGAAGTTTAATCCGACACTGGTTTCTGTGGCGGGCACATACTGCCTAAGCGATGCCATCCCCCAAGAGATGATAGATAAGGCGGTACAAGTCAGCTACGATGAAGACAAAGGGCTTATTTTTACCTTGATGTCTACGTAATAAAGATGGGCAGGTAGCTTTGGTGTCTTAGTGATAGATTCCTGCTGCCAATCCTACTGGCGGACGAACCGCTTTTAAGTTGTTAAAAATCAGTGGCTTATTTTAAGTCCGATTGGCTTATTGCTTAAAAATAGGTTATAATATAATTTATCCAAAATTTCACAGCCGTCAATGATGGCGGACGAAAACACATTAAGGAGTGCCCTGTGGCAAAAATCATCGTAGTAACGTCAGGTAAGGGCGGTGTTGGTAAGACGACGACCAGTGCGTCTTTTGGGGCGGGTTTGGCAGAGCGTGGCTATAAAACGGTCATCATTGACTTTGATGTGGGCCTACGTAACTTAGATCTTATCATGGGTTGTGAGAATCGCATTGTTTACGATTTTGTAGACGTCATCAGTGGTAATGCCAAGCTTTCTCAGGCACTGGTCAAAGACAGGCAGCAAGAGAATCTCTACATTCTACCTGCCTCCCAGACTCGTGATAAAGACGCCCTGACCGACGACGGTGTGGCGACAGTCATGAAAGAGCTGTCTGATGAATTGGGATTTGATTACATCATCTGCGACAGTCCAGCAGGTATTGAGCGTGGGGCTCAGCTTGCCATGTATCATGCCGACGAAGCCCTTATCGTCACCAACCCAGAAGTGTCTAGCGTGAGAGACTCTGACCGCATCATTGGCATCTTGCAGTCTCGCACCAAGCGAGTCGAGGAGGGCGGCTCGGTCAAAGAACATCTCATCATCACTCGCTATAACCCAGAGCGTGCGGCTCATGGTGAGATGATGGGCATTGACGACATTGCCAATGACATCCTAAAAGTGCCACTCATTGGCGTGATTCCCGAATCCAATGCAGTGCTTGAAGCGTCAAACCACGGACAGCCTGTCATCTATTTTAAAGATTCAGCGGCAGGTCAATGTTATGATGACATCGTAGCACGATTCTTAGGTGAGGAGCGACCCTTACGTCATATTGAAGTGAAGAAAAAGGGCTTCTTTGCCAAGTTGTTTGGAGGCTGATATGAAAAAAGGATTTTGGAGCACCTTGTTTGGGGGAGGTGATGAGCCAACCAGTGCATCGATTGCCAAAGATCGTTTAAAGGTCATTGTGGCAAGCCACGACCGCCTAAACACCCGCTTAACCCCTGAGCGTGTGGATGAGATGAAAAGAGAGATTTTGGCGGTGGTCAATAAGTTCATCAGCGGTGTCCAGATTGACGATGTGAACATCAAGCAGCGTCACGAGGAGAGCTTGGATGTGCTTGAAATGAACATTCATTTGCCTGATCGCAAATGATGACATGAAGGAGAAAAAAGGTGCTACATCAGATGGCACCTTTTTTATTGGATTCCGCTTTATTTGGTCAAATCTATGACCGTCAAGCTCAAATCATCCACCACGCCGACATCCACAAAAATGTCTGCCTGCGTGTCTAGTTTGTCCGCGATGTCATGGTATTGACTGATAGCCTCGCCTTGATAGTACAGTGGGGCGATGAATATCGGCTCTTCTAACTGCCCTAATAAAGTACTAACAATGGGCGTAGCAGACGAGCCAAAAGCAAGGGAATTTTTGGTGATGATTTTCTTATTGACCGCTTTGGTGGGGGTTAAAATAAAGAGATGATGAGGTAGAAAATTACTTTTTAGGCTGGCAAAGGTGTCATCGGTGATTGTCGCTACATAAGACAGCTGACTGATATTTTGACAAATCAGCACAAGCTCATTTTGTGTCACACCCAGACGTTTTAGCCGCTCAAATGCCTCTTTGGCATCTATGCCAAAGCCAAAACGATAGCCATTTTCGGTAGGGATAATGACAAGTTTGCCTGATTTTAAGGCGGAAACGACCTCGCTCATCAAACGAGGCTGGGGGTTGTCAGGATGGATGTATAGCGTTTTCATGACTTATCTCCAAATAGGCGGATGTTTAAAAATACCCAAATCAGTCGCTTGGCATCTTTTGGTAGGGTGTGCGGACGGGTTAAGTAGCTGTATGCTTGGGCATAGACGTCTTGGGCAAAAGTACTGTCTGTATTATCAAAATCGGCGTTAAGATTATCTGCCGACACATAAAAACGACGTCCAACCGCCAAAGACAGTAAGCACTCTATCGCCTGAGGCTTGATTTCAACTTGTTCAAATTGTCTTTGGGCTGCCGCGTCTCGTCCATCAGGGCAGTACCAATAACCAAAATCATCAAGCTGACGCCTCTCATGTCCTGCCACACACCAATGACTGATCTCATGTAAGGCACTTTGAAAAAAGCCATGAGCAAACCCAATACGAGCAGGCTGACCATCACGGGCGGCGAAATATTCAGGCTCATGTCCACCGTGGACGAGCAGAGTGGGTGTGGGGTCTTGTGCATACAAATGATTAAATAATAAAACCAGCCATTGCGTTTGGCTTGCCTCGCTGTCATCGAGCACCTGCCAGCTGCGTATCAGTTCGTGATAAGCGTCATCAAAGGCACAGATGTCATTGACAAATGTCCTAATCTTCGCATCTTTATAAAAAGCCTGCCAAAGCGGATGTTGTAAATGTGGGCTTAGATTCTCAAAATCAGTGACGGTCATGTTTTTGGGGTCAGTTTATCAAGATGAGCCATTATATCTAAAATGCCTTCAAATTGTAAGCCATCTCATTAGCACGGCTGTCCTACCTGTTATGGCGAAAATTTACGTGAATTTTAGCAGTTTTTATGAAATAATAGCCTTATTTCCATGATAAAGTGAATCAGTAACATGACCGCACCTATAACACATCAGTCCGCTACTTTGCCCAAGCACATCGCCCTTGATAAGTGGCTAGATGTCGGTTTTGTTTGGCAGGGCGTTGTTCTGGTGAAGGCACTGCCCCGTTTGTCCAAAGAAATCAGCGATGAAGAAGCAGAGATTGGCGTTATCATGCGTTTTGCCAGACAAGATAAGCTCTTATGGTTAAGCTATGAGGTAAAAGCGGTCTTGTCCGTACCGTGCCAACGCTGCCTAGCCCCCATGTCAATAGACGTCTCGGGCGAGTATCGCATGGCGATTTTGGA
>JBHCFR010000041.1:0-7540 GCA_041801945.1 Moraxella sp.
AAAGAATGGTATGGCAAAGCCTGTGATAAGGGCTATCAACAAAGTTGTGATAAATATCGCCAATTAAACGAGCAAGGCTATTAATGAAATAAAATACTCTATGAAAAAATCATCCCTATTATTTGCAGGACTGATACTTCCTTTGGTCGTAATGGCAAATACCGCTGTTGAACAAGGTGTCTATGATTTTAATCTTGGCACCGAAGATGGTCATTATCAGGCATTTGATTATTTTAGCCAAGCAGCAGAGCAAGGGGATCTTGCCGCTCAATTTAATCTTGGCTTAATGTATGCAAATGGCTATGGCGTACGCCAAGATTATCATAAAGCGATGGAATGGTACACCAAAGTTGCCAATCAGGGGGATATAGATGCTCAATATATTCTTGGTGCAATGTACGATAATGGCTATGGTGCACACCAAGATTATCATCAAGCGATGGCATGGTACACCAAAGCTGCTAATCAAGGGCTTGCAGAAGCTCAATACAATCTTGGCATGATGTACTACCATGGTCATGGTGTCGCAGCAGATTATCACAAAGCGATAGAATGGTGGATCAAAGCCGCCAATCAGGGACATGACGCCGCCCAATACAATCTTGGCGTGATGTACAGTGGTGGCTATGGTGTACGCCAAGATTATCACAAAGCAATGGAATGGTACACCAAAGCCGCTAATCAAGGAAATGCCAGTGCTCAATCAAATCTTGGTGTAATATATCAGCAAGGTCAAGGTATTTCCATAGATTATCATAAAGCGATAGAATTGTGGATCAAAGCCGCTCATCAAGGAAATGCCAGTGCTCAATCAAATCTTGGTTATATGCACCGCAATGGTTATGGTGTACACCAAGATTATCATAAAGCAGTGGAATGGTACACCAAAGCCGCCAATCAGGGACATAGAACTGCCCAATACAATCTTGGTGTGATGTACGATAATGGCTATGGCGTACGCCAAGATTATCACAAAGCAATGGAATGGTACACCAAAGCCGCTGCCCAAAATCATGCTACGGCTCAATATAATATCGCAGCAATGTATTATAACGGTAATGGCGTACGCCAAAACAAAACCACCGCCAGAGAATGGGCGAGCAAAGCCTGTGATAATGGTGATCAAGACGGCTGTGATGAATATCGCAAATTAAACGAGCAAGGCTATTAATATGCATTTATATATGCTAAAAAGGGCTTGTCCGTTTTTATATAAATCGGTGTTATCACAGTTTATGAGGCGATTAGGGCGTTTTCATGGGTGGGATTGAGAATGATGGGGGGAATTGCTATACTAGACTGGCAAATTTTTATGGAGTGTGAAAAATGAAGAAATTCACCGCGTTAATCGCAGGCTTAGTCTTGTCGGCATCAGCATGGGCAAATTCATTGACCGAGCAAGGGGATTATTACTATCGTCTTGATACAACTCACGGCTATCAACAAGCCTTACACTATTATGGAGAAGCGGCGAAGCAAGGGGGTGCTGCCGCTCAATTTCAGCTTGGTGTGATGTATTACCATGGTTATGGTGTAAGCCAAGATTATAAGCAAGCCTTTGGCTGGTTCAGCAAAGCTGCCGAACAAGGGCTTGTAGAAGCTCAGTATAATCTTGGTGTGATGTATTACCATGGTTATGGCATGCCTGTTGATTATCATAAAGCGGTAGAATGGTACACCAAAGCCGCCAATCAAGGAGATGCAGATGCTCAATTTAATCTTGGGCAAATATATCGCCAAGGTTATGGCACACCCGTGGATTATGATAAGGCGGCAGAATGGTACACCAAAGCTGCCAATCAAGGAAATGTAATTGCTCAATACAACCTTGGCAAGATGTATTATCATGGCTATGGCGTAAGCCAAGATTATCATAAAGCGGTAGAATGGTACACCAAAGCCGCTACCCAAAATAATGCTTTGGCTCAATATAATATCGCAGCAATGTATGATAACGGCGATGGTGTACGCCAAAACAAAACCACCGCCAAAGAATGGTACGGCAAAGCCTGTGATAATGGAGACCAACTCGGCTGTGATAAATACCGTAAACTAAACAAGCAAGGCTATTAATATACACTTATGGCAGAGGCACGGCGGCTGTTTGTTTAGAGGCTTTGCTGACCCCTAAACCTATCTTAGCTCATGTTTTGGGCTTGGGTTATTGATGGTGCTGACGGAAATAATCCCACTCTTCCACCACTTGCCCGTTTGGTAGATGACACATGGCGTATTCACCACCGCCTTTGTCTTTACGCACTTCTAGTTTTCCGCCTTGTTTGATACAAAACTCCGAAGCAGGATTTGCCATGCCAATCATCGGTTCTTTGTCCTGTGGTGTTGTGGTGCAAGCACTCAAAAGCACCGCAGCCACACCGCTGGTCAAAATCAATTTATTCATAAAAACTCCAAATTAAGTAATCGTTGTCATGGTAGGAACCGCCCTCGTGAGGCATATTTGGCAATTCATCATTCGTCAAATCGCCCATCCATCACTTATCAATCATACGCAGTGGCACCCTGTATTGACCTATTATATCAAAAAACCAGCGTGCAACAAGATGAATATCAAAGGCGTATCCTGCCTTCATGTGTCTCATCACGCCAAAATACCTCAAAATGATTTGCCTAAACATCACCAAGTCAAAGATGGCTAACATACGATTAACATAGACTTAGTGGCTTGGCATCATGGCACCGCTCTTGCCATAAAATCTTAACCCATCGCACCAGCCACTTAATTGACCTATCATCTTTTGTCTTATCCTCTTTTGTCTGCCTTTTATCTTTTGCACAATTATCATCCAAACTGTGCTAAAATCCCCTTTATTTATCAGGTGATGGCGATGACAAACTGGCAGCATTATCTTTTTGAATTTTTAACAATTTTGCATGTGCTGTTGGTATTGGCACTGCTTGTTCATATTTTGACCCACCAAAGAAATTATGGCGTGGCGATTGCGTGGATTGCGGTGCTTGCACTTATGCCGTTTTTGGGCGTGGTGCTGTATTTGATTTTTGGGCAGGTGTATGTTAGCCAAAAATACAGCAAACGCAGCCAAATTGCCAAAACGCTGATTGCAGATTTGAGTAAAGAAGTTGGCATCACCTTAGAGTCTGACGACAGCCTGACCCAATTAAGCGATAAATGGCAGTCTTTGGCACAAATGGGCGAGCGTCAAACAGGCTTTGGGGTGCAAGGCGGTCATCGTGCCATTTTGCTTGCCAATGCCGATGCGGTGTTTGATGCACTCATCAGCGACATTCGCCTAGCCAAACGTTCGGTACTGCTTGAATTTTATATCGTGCACCCACAAGGACGCACCCTAGATGTGCTCCATGAACTCATCAGTGCCAGTCGCCGCGGCGTTCGTTGTACGCTGCTCGCTGACGATGTGGGCAGTGCGGCATTTTTTAAAAGCTCAATTTATCAGCAATTACAGGCGGCAGGCATTCATATAACACCCCTGCTGCCTGTGGGACTATTTAAAACGCTGGTGGCACGTGCCGACATTCGCAACCATCGCAAGCTCATCTGTATTGATGATGTCATTGGTTATACGGGTAGCTTTAATTTGGTGGATCCTAGATTTTTTAAGCAAGACAGTGGCGTTGGGCAGTGGGTGGACGTCATGATACGCACCACGCACCACCAAAATGCAGGCGTGATTAAGGCAATTGGTGCGGTGATGGCGTCCGACCTAGGCAGTGAGCAGGCGGACGGGTTATCCAAACTTAAAATCGCCATTCAAAAATACACCAAACAGCTGCCCACCCCCAAAAAAGGCTTGACCCACATACCCCAGCTCATTGAAAATAAAGACTTGATTCATTATCCCACGGTGGATAATGTCGCCATGCAGCTGCTGCCATCTGCCCCAAGGCTATCAGGGCATTTGGTTTATGAAACCATCATCAGCGCCTTGTATCACGCCCGCCGACAAATCGTCATCACCACACCGTACTTTGTGCCTGATGAGCCGTTGATGTTGGCTTTGGTAAGTGCGGTCAAACGTGGTGTGTCGGTAACGTTGATTGTGCCTTCTAAATCGGACTCTGTACTGGTCAAATATGCGTCCCAAGCCTACTTTTTGGCATTGTTAGAAGCTGGGGTGGTCATCGCCTTGTATCAAGGTGGGCTGCTGCACAGTAAGATGGTGTGGGTGGATAACGAATATGCCCTGTTCGGCACGGTCAATATGGACATGCGTAGTTTTTATATCAACATGGAAGTCATGCTTGCCATTTATCGCACCGATGAGCATATTACCATGTTGGACGAACTTGAAGCGCTGCAAACGCACTATCTGTCAGCCTGCCAAATATTGACGCTAGATGAGTGGCGTGAGCGTGCGTGGTATCTGTCGGCGTTAGATGGTGCGGTTAGGCTCGTGAGTCCGCTGCTTTGATACATTAACTATGATTTTTAGGATACAAATATGCTGTTAGATGAGTTAATAAGACGATAGCTGTTTGGTGGTTGGTAGAATTATCAGACTGCTTAGGCATTGATATTCAAAGAGAATTGGAAAAAATTCTTAACGAAAAAGAAGCCTTGCTAGATATTGATAATAAATAGAAATGCCAAATACCATCTAAGAATTTAGACGGTATTTTATTTCTTTCAACCAGCCTGAACCGCTTTCGCAATCTGCCCAATATCTGCCCACACTTGCTTAATCGGAATCGGCAAATCTTGCTCAAAATAATAATGGGCGGTTTTTAGCACAATATGCGCCAAAATTTCGCCTTGATAATCCAAATTTTGCTTCGGGTAAATGGCTTGTTGATTTTGTATATAATTGTTTTTAATCATCAAAAACATATCATCGTATAAATGATGACGTTTGGTTTTGATTTTCCACAACGCCAAAACCAAATGCTGTTTTTCGTACAAAATTGGCGTAACCGTTTCAATAAACGCATTCACATCAGTCGTTTGCAGTCGCTCGGTCAAAAATGTCAAATATTCGGCTTTCAAATCGGCAATCATCGCCCCCGCCAAATCGCTTTTGCCCGAATAATATTTGTAAAACGTGGCGCGGTTTACCATTGCCAAATCCACAATATCTTGCACAGCAATTTTGTCAAACTCTTGATTTTTCAGCAATTCAATCAAGGCATTTCTAATCATTTTGTGGGTGCGAACCACGCGTAAATCTTGTTTTTCACTCATAACAATTTTTCCTATTGATGCTCTGATAAACATACAAATTTGAAAATATGTATCGTTATTTTAGCAGATTAGTATAAATTTGACGGTATTTTTCGCCAATCAAACCGCTTATAATCATCACATCTTTTCAACAAGGAACATTTTATGAATCCGATGGGGCTTAATCATGTGCGTGCCGATATTCAAAGCTATATTGATAAAGGCTTGATGTTTGGGGCAAATTTGATGGTGGCACAAGGTGGCGAGATTGCCTTGCGTGAAAGTTTTGGCACGGTGGACGGCAAGCGTGTCGCTCAACTTGATGATGTTTATATGTTGATGTCATTGAGTAAATCTTATACGGCGGTGCTGACGCTCAAAGCGATTGAACAGGGCTGGTTTACGCTCAATACCCAAATCGCGAAAATTTTTCCTGATTTCGCCCAAAACGGCAAAGCGGGTGTAACGGTGTTTCATCTGTTGTCTCATCAAGCGGGTTTGTCGGGGAGTTTGATTCCTGATGGCGTTTCGCCCCTTGATGTTGGCAATATGGATTTGATTTTTAATAAAATTATTGCTGATAAGCCGATGTTTGAAGCGGGAACGCAAGCCAGTTACAGCCCTTATTTTGGCTATTTGGTGCTGGGCAAACTTTTGGAAACAGCCGACCCAAAACAACGCAAATTTGCCCAAATTGTCCAAGATGAATTGTTTGCACCGCTCAATATGCAGTCGTCTAGTTTTGGCAATGCGATGGACAATCCCAAGCGTGTGTTGGCAAGCCACACCGAAAAAATGAAGCAAGCCGACAGCACCTTGCAAAATGCCCAAGCCGTTGAAAATTTAGTGAATAGTATGGCAAATCACGGTTGGCAAGTGCCTGCGGGTAATGCGTTTGGCACGATTGATGATGTGTTTGCGTTTGCGGAAAATTTACGCTTGAATTTGCGTGGGCAAGGCGTACGGATTTTGTCGCCTGCGATGATGCAGTATGCAACGCTAAATCATTGTGGCGATAAGGATAATTTGGTTTTTGCCCCTGCTTGTCAGGCGCTCGGTATTGAGCCGTTAAAGGCAAATTTTGGCTTGCATGGCGGTTATGTGCGTGGGCGTGGTCATCAGTTGAATATGTGCGGTTTTTTGGCGAGTGAACGCAGTTTTGGCGGTTTGGGCGGTGGCACGAGTTATTATTTGATTGACCCTGAACGTGAATTGACAGCTGTCTTTTTAAGTGCAGGATTTATTGAAGGTTTGACGCATTTGTTCCGCGTGGCGAAAATGAATGATTTGATTATTGGGGCGTGTTGATGGGGAATGCCGTTTGAATGTGATTTCAGACGGCATTTTTAATTTTCAAGTAGCCTGTTTATGCCAACTGCTCAAAATTTTCTCTAAATTTTCCTGCACTTTATCCGCCATTTCATCAGGCGTTTGCCCACAACCACGCCGAATCCACTCATCAACCGCCCCAAATACCACGCCCATAATTAACGCATTTTTAAATGCCACATCATTTTCTTGTTCCGCATTCGCACCGCAACAACTTTTAATAAAATCAAGCAATAAATGCGAAAATTGATGGTCGTATAACACAAACAACATCTGCTCACTGTTTTTCATAAACGCAAAAATATTCACAAAAATATCACGCACCGTGCGTAATTTCCCTGCCAATGCAACTGCTTGAAATTGCTTATCAAATTGAGTGCGTAAATATTGCTGTAGCACGTCTTCTTTGCTATCAAAATTGCGGTAAAACGAAGCACGATTCACGCCAGCACGAGCGGTAATTTCGTTAATGCGGATTTGCCCAAATTCTTTTTCTTTCATCAGTAATAATAGGGCTTCGGTAATGTATTGTTTGATGGCGTGATTGAGTGTGATTTTGTTCATGGCTTGATAAATAGGGCTTATTTTCAATTATTTTAACAAAAAACTGCGACAAAATTTGGCTTTTGTTGCAGTTTTTAGGGCTTACATTGACTAAAAAATGTAAGGTTTCTACAATACCCTGAACTAACCGATTACCTTTTTAAAACAACTTGATGAAAAAATTTTTCAAATCCGTCTTGATGATGCTATTGGTCATCTTCACCGCTTTGGCGGTTTATCTGTATATGCCCACGCCATACAGTCAAAATGCCGAAAGAATGGCAGGTGATGTATCAGCCGTATTTTCCATGCAAAAAACGTCTCAAAGCCAAGATATTTTGCAACACATTGACATTCAAACCATTGATATTCAATACATTAACAAAGACGGACAAGTCAGCAGTCGTCCGATTTGGCTTCATTTGCCGAAAAATACGCAAACGCCTGTTCCGCTTGTGTTTGTGCCACATTATGAAATGAAATCCGAATCCAGCGATTTACAAAGCTACATCA
>JBHCFR010000042.1:0-4588 GCA_041801945.1 Moraxella sp.
CACGGTCTTGACGCCCATTTGGGCAAGTTTGGCGACATCATCAGGGGTGATTTGCCCTGATAGAGTAATGCGAAATTCGGGGGCGACATCATTCATGAGTTATCCTAAATCATCAAAAGAGTAGTGTGGTATGTTACCTGTTTTTGTGGGTTTTGGCAAATGGATTTTTGGCGGTGGAGTTTGTTATAATACATCCACCACTCATGAGAGAACAACCATGTCCAGTAGTACGTCCAATAGCCATCAAACCATCATCCAAACTCTACACGAGACTTGCCGCACTCATCAAGTGACCCCTTTACATGCCATAGAAAGTGGCAGCCGTGCGTGGGGATTTGCCAGTCTTGATAGTGATTTTGATGTTAGGGTGATTTATTGTCATGATCCTGCATGGTATTTGCAGATTCATGAGGGTCGGGATACTTTTGATTTTATTGATCATGATTTATTTCATGTGCCATTTGATATTGGGGGATGGGACATTAAAAAAGCACTGGCTCATCTTTATAAATCCAATGCCGTGATTTTTGAATGGCTAAATTCGCCCATCGTTTACCATAGCGATGGGGATTTTATGAGTGCCGTCAAAGAGGTTTGGTGTCAGTTTTTTAATCCCCAAGCCGTCTACCATCATTATCAAGGCATGGCAAAAAAAGCCAATGAAAATCTAGACATCACCAAACCCATCAAACTTAAAAAATGGTGCTATCTCATTCGTGCACTGCTTGCCAGTCTGTGGATAAAAGAGTATCGCAGCATGCCGCCTGTGTATATTCATGAGATGTTTGGGTTATTGTCTTTTGAGGATAAAGAGGAGATTCTTCATCTGTTTGCATTAAAACAAAATCATGATGAGCATCATACCTATCATTTGCCAATATCCATGCAGCATTTGACTCACAAACTGATGCGTGATACCCAAGGCTTGACCTTTCATAAAAAGACAAAAGGCGACATTTATGTGCTCAATGAGATATTTAGAAAGACAGTTTTGAATCACGCTTAGGACGACATTATTATGATAGACATTGATTATCTTAAAAAACACCAGCTTATTTTATTAGAGTGCATTTCAGGCAGTCGTGCTTATGGGCTTGATACGCCATCGTCAGATATTGACATCAAAGGCGTGTTTTATCTGCCAAAGCCGCATTATTATGGTCTGCATGGTGATTATGTCGCTCAGGTCAGCAGCCCAACCAATGACATTGTCTATTATGAATTGGGGAGATTTGTGGAGTTATTGCTGCAAAATAATCCCAACATGATGGAGCTTCTTGCCACACCCAAAGAGAGCATTCTGTATAAAAATCCACTGATGGACGGTTTTAATCCGAGTTGGTTTATCTCAAAACTATGCCAAAAAACCTTTGCAGGATTTGCTGCCAGTCAAATTAAAAAATCTCGCGGCTTAAATAAAAAAATTACCAATCCGATGGATAAAAATAAGAAAAGCATGTTGGTATTTTGCGTGGTGTTTGACGGTCAAAAAAGCGTGAATTTGATGGATTGGTTAGAACAGCGTGGATTAACACAAAGTCAAATTGGGTTATCTAAAATGCCTCACAGTCTAAATATGTATGCGATGTTTGTGGGTGATGAGTTTTGTGGTGTCATGAATAAAGAGGGTTGTGATGTGAAACTAAGCAGCATTCCTCAGGGCTTATCGCCAGTGGGTTATTTGTCGTTTAATAAAATGGGGTATGATAAATATTGTCAAGATTATGCTGACTATTGGCGTTGGGTGGATGAGCGAAATGAAGCACGTTATGAAGCCACGCTAAGCCACGGCAAAGGCTATGATGCCAAAAACATCATGCACACATTTCGTCTTTTATATACCGCCAAAGACATTGCCAATACAGGTCAAGTCATCGTCAAAAGGGATGATGATCGTGAGGAATTATTGGCAATCAAATCAGGGCAATTTGACTATGATGATTTGGTGCAAAAAGCCGAGATACTCACCGATGAGGTGATAGCGGCATTTGAAAATAGCGATTTACAAGAAATGCCAGAACAATATCTTATCCTAAAAACCCTAATAGAGATTAGAGAAAAGTTATATTCACCCTAATAAAGAAACCAAAAGCGAGACAAAATCGCTTCTAGTTTTTTGGTGGTGCTGATTTATCTAGCTTTTATCTAGCTTCTATTTGGCTTCAAAGACGATGATGGCACCTGAGTTTTGTAGGGTCAGGTTCTGCCTGCCATCTAGCCCAAGCATTGCCCCTTGGGTGTCGGTCATGACATAGATTTTGCTGCCGTCATGATTGACCGTCACGTTGCGATAACGATTGGGTGTGGCAAAATGCTTATAGACATCACCTTGTACGTCATCGCCTGATGAATTGAGTGGCATGCGATACAGGGCTCCCGTTTTTAGGGCTGACACGATGAGCGAATTTTGCCATTCTTTGACTTTGCCGTCCTTGGGGTAGTAGGCGATGCTTGATAAAGCAAGTGTTGGCCAGCATAGATAGCCAGAATCAGGACAGTTGCCCTTGTCAAACATGCTGTGTCCGTTACGTACGGTGTAGAAGGTTTTCAAGGGGTTTCGGTAGTTCGCCTCTTGGATAAAATCACTCTCTTTTTGGGCGACCATGTTAGCCGGTGCCTGCCCGCCATGAGTTTCAAACTCGGTGTCGCCGATGGTTTGGGGGAGCTTATCGCAGTTTTCGGCAGTGGCGTAACTGGTGTAAACGTAGTTTTGATTATCAGCAAAGCCTGCCACATGAGGCCAGCCATAATTTGCCCCTGCCTCTAATAGATTGACCTCATCATCTGAGCCGGGTCCTTGTTCTTCTTGGAATAAGCGACCATTGGCAAACACAATACCCTGTGGGTTGCGATGTCCATAGGTATAGACATGGCTTCTGATGCCATTTAGCACAGGGTTGTCGCTGGGAACTGAACCATCTGTATTAAGACGCAGTGTTTTGCCCTCGTAGGCTGCCCAGTCTTGGCTCTTAATCTCGTCCGCCGTTGGCAAACGCTGGGCTCTATCTGCCATGCAGGTGCGGTCATATTGATTCGCCCCTTGGTTGCCGATGGTGTAGTAAAGCTTGCCATCATCACCCAGAAGCAAGCGTCCGCCTTGATGGTCGGTGTAGGAGGCAAGCTTATCTAAAATGGTCTGTATTTTCACCGCTTTGGTGGCATCATGATTTAAGGTGACTTTGACAATCTTGGTGTGATGATTGCCATCTTTGGCTTGGTAGGCATAAGCGGCATAGAGTACATTATCGCCTTGACCTGATAAAAAGTGCTTATCTAATGCCATGCCAAGCAGTCCCTGCTGAATGCCGCCATTGACGACATCATCAAAATGATGAATGAGCGTGCGTTCGCCAGTATCGGCATCAATCTTAGCAATATCACCGCCAACCTGAGTAATCCATAACTGTCCATGACGGTCAATCTGCATGTCCCAAGGGTCTTTGAGCCCATCCGTGAGTATCTTGGCGACAAAGGGTTCGGAGGCATGAACATCAAGCGTTGGCTGCTGGGCGAGGGCGGGCTGGGATGATGGTTTTTGGGAAGATGGTTGCTGTGTATGCACGCAAGCACTCTGACCAAGTGCGGCGATGACGCTAAGTGCGATGAGCGATGATTTCATGGAGAATCCTTGATTTTGGAATAATTTTGGAATAGAGGTTGGGTAAATAAGGCTGTGAGGATTTTACAATTTTAAACCAATTGATTCTACAATGCTAAGCCCAGTCATTTTACCATCAAAAACCCTAATCTGCACCAAATAAACACCCCAAATTTTTGGCGATGCCAATGGAGTGTCTTTGAATAAAGTTGGATTGGCGTTTGACATTTGTGAGAAAAAATGCGATAAATGACAGGGTTTTGGTAAAGAGGTGACGGGCATTAAAGATATGACGGACATGAACGTCTTTTAAGTCTTTATTTGTCATCTGCTCCGTGTGTCTTTACCTTATCGGTCAATAGTGGTGAGCCCATCAGTGATTATTTTAAGGCAAATACCCAGATAGGCTCATTTTAGCAGCAAATCATCTCACCAAATCATCTGCCAAATCATCTGACTGTGCATAAAAGCACATGACAGATGATAAAAATGTTAAGATGATGACAGGGCAGCTCAGTCAATTTTTAATTAGGGAATCTTATGAAATCTATCTATGTCATGACATCACTCATGATGTGCACCGCACTCACCGCCTGCACTCATCTAAGTGCCACATCTCTAAGCAGTACATCTCTAAGCACCAACGCCTCTCTTGATGCAGCACAGCCGTCCACCCAACATGTCGCCCCAGAGCAAGGCTATGAGCTGACCGAGCAGCGGCTGGTTCATGCCAATAAGTTCATGGTTGCCAGTGCCAACCCTTTGGCGACCAAAGCAGGCTATGACATCTTAGCCCAAGGCGGCAGTGCCGTAGATGCCATGATTGCTGTGCAAACCACGCTCAGCTTGGTGGAGCCTCAGTCATCAGGATTGGGTGGCGGTGCCTTTGTGGTGTATTGGGATAATGACAAGAAGCGACTCACCACCTTTGACGACAGAGAGACAGCACCGATGGCAGTAGATGAGGCGTTGTTCATGAAAGACGGTAAG
>JBHCFR010000043.1:0-14532 GCA_041801945.1 Moraxella sp.
TCTACATCCAGCTCACCAAGCAGGGCTTCTAATACGAGCAAGTTCGGCAGGTGGTCATCCACCGCCAGTACACGATACCCTGAGAATTTGCTAAGCGGTACTTGGCTTGGCTCATCCTCGGTGAGCATGGCGATGAGTTGGCGTCTGTCCATCGGTTCGTAGAGTGCGTGAGTTTGGTAACGGTCAAGTAGGGCGTTATCCATGCCGACTTGATAACCATAGGCGGATAATTTGCCTTGATAACGAGAACGAATCTGACGTAACACCGCCCCCACATCATCCAAAGAGGCATCTTGTCCAAAGTAATCAACGATAACCCAGTCAAACCCATGCTCGCTGCGATCAAGCTGCTCTAACAAATCAGCAAAGCCGATGGCAAAGTGAATGTCGGTGGGGCTGCTCGCTAGGGTGGCTTTTAGTACCGAGATGGCAGGGGCGTGATTGATCCACACCAAGAGCTTCATCGGGGCTAGTGTGGAGAGACTTTGCAGGGCTTCATCGCCATGGCTTACCTCTTCTGCTCTGTCATACACTGCCTTGGCAGGGTCTGTCTGATTGTCCAGATGGATGGGCATCTCAAACCAAAAAGTCGCCCCTGTGTTGGCGATGTTCTCGCTGTTGTTGTCATAAAACCCAATCGCACCCCCCATGAGTTCAGTCAGCTGCTTACTGATGACCAGCCCCAGTCCGGTACCCCCATAACGGCGTGTCACGGACAAATCCCCTTGGCTAAAACTCTTAAACAGCGAGTTCTTATCCTCATCGGAGACGCCCTTACCTGTATCCTCCACGCTGATGTTCAGATAGCCCTCACTGCTCTCAGATAACCCCACACGCACCACCACGCCACCAGTATCGGTGAATTTAATGGCGTTGCCGACGAGATTGGTGAGTATCTGCTTGACACGCAAACTGTCACCGACCACACGCACAGGCACATCATTATAAAATAACACAGACAGCCGCAAATGCTTTTCTAATGCCATGGGTGAGAGCATGTCCACCACATCATAAATGGCGGCGTATAAATCAAAGTCATGACTGTCAAGAATGAGCTTATCAGCTTCTAATTTTGAAAAATCAAGCACGTCATTGACTAGGGCGAGCAGATGGGCTGAGGACTTTTTGATGGTCTGGACATAGAGGTTTTGCTCGGCAGTCAGACCATCATGACGTGCCAAGAGATTAATAAAGCCGTCAATGCTGTTCAGCGGTGTTCTGAGCTCATGACTGATGTTGGCTAAAAATGCAGACTTAGCATGATTAGAACTCACCGCCAAATCTCGGGCTTGGCGAATGGAGATGGTCTGCATCTCCATCTCATCTAGGGCGTGTTGTAGGTCGTTTTCTGTCTCGGTGGCGTGGGTTTTTAGCTCATTAAAACTGACAGACAGCCGTCTTGTGGCTTGAACAAAATCACGCTGTAATAGTGCAAATTCGCCGTCTGTATAGGTTTTGATGGGCTTGTCAAGATTGTCGCTATTTAACTGCTGTAAAAACAAACGCATCTCATAAATGGGGGCAATCCAGCGTTTAGAATAAATATTTAAAATGAGCAATAGCAGTAATAATGTCGTCAGCCCTGTAATGGTCAGAGCCAAAATAATCCGATACGTGGTGATGGTCAGAGGCTGTCTGTCCATTTCCACCACCATAAAATAAGGCGTGCCAGAGAACGTCATCTGTCTGCCGTAGCTGGTTCCATAAGCACTCTGATGACGGTCAAAGTTGCCATCATACTTGCTAAGCACCCGACTTATTTGGTCGCTGTCATCAAAAGGGATATCACCCTCATAGCCCCCATAGCTGGCTAATAGATGATAATTCTCATCAAAGATTGCCATGCGTCTGACTTGCTTGGGGGAGATTTTATGAAAAAAATCAAAATCAGGCATGTTCAATGAGGGGACATGCTCGGCACGGTCATGCGGATCAGAGGAGGCAAAATGACGTGCCAGAGCCATCTCATAGCGAATCAGGGCGTTATTTGCCAAAGCATCTTGTTCGGACAGTGCCGCTTGTCTGACTTCACGAAAGACAAGAAAGCCACCGACCATCGCCAAGATGACAATGGGCAAAAAAATGAGGGTGACGAGCTGTCCATAAGCACTTCTTAGATTAAACAGGGGTCTTCTCATAGGCGATGCGTGTCGGCAAAGATGGTATAGTTTAACACAATTTTGGCTTAAATTTGGTGGTGAAAAGGGCGGTTATGTTATAATGAGATAATTTTAAATAACGATGATATGCCATGACCGACTTTTATGCTCAGACACTTGCCGATACGGTCGGCAATACTCCCCTTGTTCGTTTGACACGTTTGGCAAATGACGTCCACGCCGACATCTTTGCCAAACTAGAAGGCAATAATCCTGCTGGTTCTGTCAAAGATCGCCCCGCCTTTAACATGATTCATCAAGCCCAAAAAAGAGGTTTGATAAAACAAGGCGATACGCTCATAGAGGCGACCAGTGGCAACACAGGCATTGCCTTGGCGATGGTGTCTGCGATGATGGGGTTTAACATGACGCTCATCATGCCATCTAACTCCACCCAAGAACGCAAAGATGCCATGCGTGCCTACGGTGCTAAGCTCATAGAAGTAGAGAACATGGAAGTGGCTCGTGATTTGGCACTTGCCATGCAGGCAGAGGGACAAGGGGTGGTGCTTGACCAGTTTAACAATGATGATAATTGGCGAGCCCATTACCACACCACCGCCCCAGAGATTTGGCGGCAGACAGGCGGACGCATCACCCATTTTGTCAGCAGCATGGGAACGACAGGCACCATCATGGGCGTGTCTCGTTTTTTAAAAGAGCAAAACCCAAACATTCAAATCATCGGACTACAACCAGCAGAAGGCTCAAACATCGCAGGCATTCGCCGCTGGGAACCTGAGTATTTGCCCAAAATCTTTGATAAATCATGGGTGGATGTGCTGATGGACATTGAGCAGACAGACGCCGAAAACTACATGCGTCAGCTGGCAAAAGATGAGGGGATATTTTGTGGGGTGTCAAGCGGCGGGGCAGGTTTCGCCTCTTATGAAATTGCCAAACAGATTAAGTTTGAGGATCCCAAAGCGGTCATCGTCTTCATCGTGTGCGACAGAGGCGATAGATATCTGTCCACAGGACTGTTTGGGGTGTAGATTGACATGCCCATCATGCATTTAAAGGAGCTTTCATGAGTGCACCGATTTTGGTTTTTGACATAGAAACCATCCCTGACCTTGATACAGGGCGACTGCTGTATCCGACGATTGCAGGGCTTAGTGATGATGACGCTCAGATTGCCTTAGCCGCCATGCGAGAGGCGGAGGCAGGCAATGCCTTTATGCGTCTGCCTTTGCATAAGATTGCTTGCTTGTCTTTTTTATGGGTGAGCGAGGATAAATTTAGCCTAAAATCACTAAGCCTAAATCAGCTGACAGAATCTGACATTCTGACCACGTTTTTTCGTGCTTTTGCCAAAAAACCCTCTCCCATCTTGGTGTCATGGAATGGGGCTGGATTTGACTTACCCGTGATTTTGTATCGCTCGCTGCATCACAAACTGTCCGTACCCACTTTGTTTAACAGTCAAACGCCAAACTATCTGTACAAATATGGCGATGCACACATTGATTTGATGGATAAGTTATCACTGGGCAATTATGGACATAAACAAAAGCTAGATACGGTCGCCAGTCTGTGCGGGCTTGCAGGTAAGGGTGAGCTTGATGGCTCGCAGGTTGTGCCCATGGTCAAAGCAGGGCAATGGGATAAGCTGACCACCTACTGTGAGTCGGATGTGCTAAATACGTGGCTCATTTATCTTAGATGGCAGCTCTTGACAGGCAGATTTTCAGCCGAGATGGTGGCAAATTATGAGCAATTAACTTATGACAGACTAAGTCAGATGACAGACGGCGAGGTGTTACGCCATGGCGAGTTCTTATCGGCATGGCATCGCTGATGGACTGGCTCTGAGCATCTAGTGATGGCTGCCGTGATGCGTATGACCGCTGTCCTCTGCCCCCTCTGATTTGGATGAGTGATGATTTGGATGTTCTGTTTGCGTATGAGGGGTCTGGGCATGAGAGACGTGGCTGATTTGGCTTGGCTTATGCCCATCGCTGCTGCCATGATGACCGTGTATGAGATGCATGGCAGGCGAGAGCATGACAAAGAGTCCTGAGATGAGCAGGATGCCGCCGCTTAGTTGTCGTAAATTTAGTGCTTTGACCTTTTGTTGTAGCCATGACAGTGTCGCACCCGTCATCACGAGCATGGGCATCGTGCCAAGCCCAAAGAGTAACATGAACAGCACGCCTACCCCAAGTCTTTGCTCTGTGGCAGCAGCACTCATCGCCACGACCAAGGCACCATAGACCAAGCCACAAGGGAGCAGCCCCCACAGTAGTCCAGCACCTAGGGCTTTGGGGGTGCTGTCTATGGGCAGTACTTTTTGGCGAAGAGGGGAGAGGCGATGCCACAGCCCCAGCCCCACTTTTTCAAGACGATTCAAAAAAGGCACGCCGAGCATGAGCAGTGCAGCAAACACAATCGCCAAGCCTAACACGATGCGAGGTAGAGCGTTGTCTGTCATCAAGGGGGCAAGTAGTGTCTCGCCAAAGACGGCGGCAATGAGTCCAAGACCCATGTAGCTGAGCATTCGCCCTAGATGATAGGTGGCAATGAGCAGCCTTTGTTTTTGGGGGCTTAGATTTTTCATGGAGATGCCAAAGGCGGTCACAATCCCACCGCACATGCCCAGACAGTGAGGCGAACCCAAAAACCCCATGGCAAGGGCAGATAGCAATAATGCAGTAGTCATGGATGCTCCTTGGAGTCAGTAGAGCGATTGTGCGTTTGGTGGGGGAGATGATCAAGGCTGTCACGGCGAGCTTGGCGGTCGTCCAAGATGATTTGATCGGGTGCGTTATCTAAATCCTCAAATTGATTGGATTTAACGGCATAGATAATCGCCCAAATGGCGACAACAAACAGCATTAAACTAAGGGGAATGAGTAGATAAATGCTAACCATGTCATCTCTTTGTCAAGTTAAGTAAACACCTAATGTTGCTTTATTTTAACACAGTTATCACGATTATTCACGCACCTACGATTATTCACACACCCAAGACTTGTCGGACAGGCATTTTCGGTGCTGATGCAAAAAACGATGATTCACCGAATTTTTGTAAAATAGCTTGCCACCAACGTGAATTTTTGCGAAAATAGCACAGTTCGTTGTTCATTTGTTGATTACAATAAAAAGAGTCTCATTTGTCCTTAGAATCCTTAAAAATCCAATCCTTGCCGAGATTTTCTTTGAATTTTGCCGCTAACATTGTCGCTGCTTTGTGGATGTTGGTTGGTTCGGTGCGTGCCTTTACTTGGGTTAAGCCCACCTTTGGGCAGTTCGTGCTGTTTGCCCTGCTTGCCTTGGCTGCGAACATTTTATTTGGCTGGCTTGTGGCGGATTTTGGTAGTGATTTTAATGAACAAGGGCTCATCAGTTATTTGATTTGGCCGACCATCATGCTCATCTCGGGGATTTTACTGGCCAAACGCACATTGAATTACTCGCTCTTATTCGTACCTGCAATTTTGTGGCTTGTGGCGGACACGCTTTTGATTTTATTGCAAAGCGGCGTGCAGTTTCTGATTTTACAAAACTGGTTACCTCAGTGGCTTTATGAGATTGTCCCTCTTCTATTTGCAGCATTATTTGTCTGGCAGACGGCGGCTTTGCTTTGGATATTTGCCAAAAGACTGCATTGGCAGTGGTGGGAGCAGGTCATCATGTTGGTGGGTGCGATTGCCCTGCTTGTGGTGTGGCAAAAAAATGTTGCAGATCAACCGATTTTTAAGCTAAAAAACCAAAGCCCAAGCATCACGGAGATGGCTTTTTATGCCCAACCCATGATTTTGGAAGATCATCTGACGAGCATAGAAAAAGGTGTTGATGGCGAGACCGATTGGTATTTCATGGGTGTGGCAGGTTATGACAGACCCGATGTCTTTAAAAACGACATAGAGCAAGCAAAACAGCTTTTTGATGTGAGGTTTGGCACGAAAGGCAAGTCTGTGGCACTCATCAATAATGTCAGCACATGGCAGTCAGACCCCATCGCTAGCAAGACCAGCATTCATGAGGCACTACAAGCCATTGGTAAGCAGATGAATGCCGATGAGGATGTGTTGTTTTTGACATTAAGTTCACATGGGGCTGTTGGTGAAGATGGACAGATTTTGGGGGATTTGGTGCTTGATAATCCGCCACTTGACTTAGATGATGTGGATCCTGTATGGCTCAAAGAGACCTTGGATGCATCAGGCATTCGTTGGCGAGTCATCGTCGTCTCATCGTGTTACTCAGGGGTGTTCATTGAGGCGTTGTCCTCACCAACCACCCTCGTCATCACTGCATCGGCGGCGGATAGGGCATCTTTTGGCTGTGGTTATGATGCTGATTTGAGTTATTTTGGGCGGGCTTTTTTTGCCGAGAGTTTGCGTGAGAACAGTACTTTTGAAAGCGCTTATGCTCATGCCGCAAAAAGAGTGGGTGAACGAGAGTCGCTCATGGGCTTTTTACCCTCCAATCCACAGATGTCCATCGGCAGCTTGATGAAGACGGCGTTGCCTGAATTTGAGCAAGCGTTATTTGATAACAGTCAAGAACCAACACAGCACGTCAGCTTATCACAAGAATAGACACGCTAAGACAAGCACCTGCAAAGTCCGTCATCTCGTGCCTGTCTTTTAAAGATAAACTAAAAACTAAGATGAACTAAACGCATGAGAAAAATCAAGGGTTTATATGTTTGTCCTCTGCATTGGATACGCACTGCGATGTGATGGTGTGATGTCAGTTGTGATGGTCATGCCTTGGGATTCATGCAGGAACACTCAAATAAACCACGTCTCCAACACAAACTCAATCACGAGTTTTAATAAAAAGCCAACAAAACCCGCCCCCAACGCCACAAAAATCCAAAATGTCCCTGCTCTGCCTGCATTGGTGCTTTTTGCCATGTCCCACATGATAAAAAATAAGAAGGCAATAAAAATAGGTAGGAGTCCATACAGCCCAATCTTGACAATCATGCCCTCGGAAATGGCAAGAATCATAATGACCTCATTTATTTATTGACGTGTTGTTATCTGCTTAATTATAGCACAATAAGAGGTTACGCACACTTTTATTCATGCATGGTGTTGGCTTAATGTATCGTGACACAAAGAGGCGATAACCAAGCCGACACGATGCCGATACGACCTTATTGGCGGTGATTCATTGGGCGATAAGGGATTTTAAAAATTTATTACAATATTTGTGTTAAAATTTATTAAAAAACTGGTTATACTAAAAGTATTTTCTAAAATAAATTATACTAAGGCGTGCCCTTGCCCCTCTGATTTTGCCCCTTTGATGTTTTGTGGTTAAGCATGACTCAATATGGTTGGGTGTTTTTCATGCCAAATCATAAGAGGATTGGGCGATGTATCATACAGACAGCTAAGTAGGCTTAGTATCAACCCTAAAACCAGAAGATGACACATGACAAAGAGACCTTATGAACAGCCCATCAGCCATCAACAAAAAAAACGCACCTCATCAGGACTGATCAGCCTCTTGTGGATGTTTGTTGGGGCGCTTATTGCGGTGATGATTGGATTCTTTTTGTATTTATCGCCCTTATTTGACAGCTTTAAGACAGAAGTGGATGTGAATCCTTCCACTGTGGTTGAGCCATTGCCTAGACAAGAAGAGGCTGATGATTATGAGTTTTATGAAGTGCTGCCTAGACGAGAATTTGAGTCAGGCGGCAGTATCGCCAGTGAAGAGATGGCAGAGAGTTCTTCGGCGGTGGAGGTGGCACCTGATGCCGTGGTCACTGCCAATAACAAGCCAGAGGAGCGTGTTCAAGATACACCCTCCCCCTCGGAGGACGTCGCCTCGGAGGTGGAGGTGGTGTCTGACAGTGAGCTGCCTGTTAAAGAAGGAAGTATTCAGGTATCTGTCACGCCAAACAGCTATATCTTGCAGATTCGCAGTTATGATAACCCTGAGGATGCCGACCGAATGCGTGCTGAGGTCATGATGTCAGGGGTGGATGCACGCATCGTCAAACGCATGGATAATGGCATGGAGTTCTATCAAGTCGTCTCTAATGTCATGCACTCAAAAGAGGAGGTCATGCGTGCCAGTCAGCGATTAAGTGATAATGGCATTGACTCACTCATTGTAGAACAACGCCGTTAGACGCTAGACGCAGTCAAACATATCAGAATAAAAAACCGCATGACATGAAGATGGCAAGCGGTTTTTTGTGAGTGGTGCGACTTACTTTTTGTTTTCGGTGGCTGTACTCTCTGATGAGGTTGGTGCCTCTGCTGTGGCAGCTTCGGCGGTCGCTGCGGCAGTAGTTTCGGAGGTGCTGATTGCGGTGCTGGCATCGGCAGTGGCGGCTTGTGTTTGGGTGTTGGCAGCAGCTGCATCTGCTTGACCATGATGTGCAGTGGTCTGTGCATCTGCTGTGGCAAGATCGCCAGCGACATGCTCGGCAGTGGGTGCTGTATTCGTGTTCGCCCCTGCGGCACCGCCCACACCACCCATGGTGGGTTGTCCGTGATCATCAAACTTCACCTCTTCTGCCTTGGGTGCTTTGGCAAGGGCGGCAGCTTGGGCTTCTTCTAGTTTATCCACAGCTTTTGGGTGGTCGTGGTTGCCTCCACAGGCACTAAGAAGTAGGCTGGTGCTCATGATGGCGGTCAGAAAATTGGCTTTCATAATAACTCCTAGCGGGCGAGTATCAAAAATAGATATTATGCCACAAATTGTAGGGAATTGACAGATTTATCAAACAGTGTCGCAAACTACTCTTCTAGGCTCTCCAAGCGAATGCGAATGACGGGTTCAGCCACAGCACTAAGTGCCTCTATTTCTTTGATGGCTTTATTCATCTGGGCTTCAAGCACAGGCAAGGTTAAGATGATGACAGGAACCAATCCTGACTTGTGAGCATCACGCTGCATGATGGCGTCAATATTAATCCCATTATCGCTTAAAATGCGTGTGGTGTCCGCTAGCACGCCAAGCTCATCTTTGACCGTTAAGCGTAGATAGTAACCACAAGTCATCTCCTCACTAGATAAAATGCGAGTGTCAGATAATTCTTCGGGAACGAATGCTAGGTGAGGGACATCGCTTGGGGTGTTGGCATTGATGACATAAATCAAATCCATGACGTCCGCCATCACCGCCGATGCCGTCGCACCTGCCCCAGCACCATCACCATAATACAGTGACTGCCCCAATGGGTGAGCATCTACCATGACCGCATTTTTGACGCCATTAACATTGGCAAGGAGCGTGCTGTCTGGAATGAGTGTGGGATGAACTCGCAGTTCAAAGCCATGCTCACGACGAAAGGCAAAGCCTAGGTGCTTGATGATGTAACCGAGTTCTTTGGCGTAAATGACGTCTTGCAGATTGATTTTGGTAATCCCTTCACAATAGACCTTGGGAAACTGTAAGGGAATACCAAAGGCAATAGAAGCCAGCAGGGACAGCTTGTGAGCAGCATCAATGCCTTCCACGTCAAAAGTAGGGTCAGCTTCGGCATAGCCTAGGGCTTGTGCTTCTTTTAGAACGTCGCCAAAACGACGATTTTTCTGCTGCATTTCGGTTAGGATGAAGTTGCCTGTGCCATTAATAATGCCAGCAATCCAGTCTATCTTATTGGCAGCCAGAGCCTCGCGGATGATTTTGATGATGGGAATACCGCCTGCCACCGCTGCTTCATAACGAACCTGCACGCCATACTCTTCGGCAAGCTCAAAAATCTCATTACCATGTTCAGCAAGCAGGGCTTTATTGGCGGTAACGACGTGTTTTTTGTGGCGGATGGCGTGGATGATAACGTCCTTGGCGACAGTTTTACCGCCAATGACTTCAACGACGATGTCCACCTCGTCATCGGAGGCGATGCTCATCAAGTCATCGCTTTGTTTGATGGCAGGATCAATGTCATCACGACGGCGTCTTGTGCCAACATGAGTGATACAGATTTCATGACCGCTACGGCGAGACAGCTCGCCCGTGTTATCTTTGAGAAGATTAACCACACCTGTACCAACTGTCCCCAAACCTAAGACAGCAATATTAATTTTATCTTTCATAAACACCCCAAAACCATAGTACGATTCATTTTGCTAACAAAATTTGACGGCAAAACCGAACTGCCTAACTTATCATAAGTTCTTGTATTATGCTAGGGGGTTGTTAAAATTTTTTATGATTTTGTCCGCTTTTCGTAGCGGGTAAGGGTCATCAGTTCCATATAGGGTGCAAATCTCAGATGAGCTTAGCATCACCGATTTGGCAGACAGAGCTTTTTAAACTCAATTAAAGCTTGTTGGCAATCGCTTCTTTGGCCAGCTCATCTGAGGGTAGGTAGCCACCCAGCTGATGTCCATTTTCGGCAAAGATGGCAGGCGTGCCTGAAACGCCTAATTTGCGTCCTAGTGCCATGTGCTTTCTGACAGGGTTGTCGCAGTCTGGTGCGATGACATCCTTGCCTTGTTTGGCTTCGGTCATGGCGGTATGACGGTCAGTGCTGCACCAAATTTTTTCGCTCAAACCAACCAACCTTTCACCTCTTGGCCATGCCAAATAACGCACTTCAATGCCAGCAGCATTTGTTTGCCCCATCTCTTTGTGCAGCAGTTGGCAGTACTGGCATGTGGGATCAGAGAAGACATAGATGGATGCCCGAGTCTCTCCTTGGGCAGGGAAAATAATCATCTCAGATTTATCCACGGCTTGTAGTTCTAAGGCGACTGCTTTGGACATCATGGTGCTGCCGATGTCCACAGGTTTGCCGTCGCCAATTTTCATGATGGTGCCTTGGATGACGTATTTGCCTGTCTTATCCACAAAAACGGGCGAGACATTATCTAATGTCGCCCAGTACATCTCAGGGACATCGGTAGGAATGACTGCTTGAACTTTGGCATTGATGCCTGATTTATTGAGGTTGTCTTGTAGGGCAAGGGCGACATCAGGCTGATGATTGGGGTCATCGCTGTGGATGGGAGTGTTGTTGCTTGTTTGCACGGTGCTGGCGTCATCACTCTTTTGTGCCTTGGTGTTATGGGTGTTTTGATTGCAGCCGATGAGCAGTAAGGCAGGTAAGACAAGGCTAAGTGTGGCATAGAAAAAGGTATTTTTTGAGAGGTTCATGGGGTTAAACTGTCAAATGAAAATACGTTATTATACTCAAAATTCTGACATTTACCCAATGATTTTTATACAAAACACCAAAAATCAGAGGGATGGCGATTTGGTATGTGCCGATAGTTAGGATTGGTTTATGCGTATATCTCCATGGAACATACACTTGAATAAGCAACTACAAAATCACTAAAAAATCATCCAATAAACATATTTCTCTTGGGTTGGTCTTGTGATACACTACGCTTTTTTTTGAACGATAGGGCAGTTATGGCTGGCAGTTTACTTATTTTATTAGACGACATCGCAACGGTGCTTGATGACGTTTCAGTCTTGACCAAAGTCGCCGCCAAAAAGACGGCAGGTGTGTTGGGCGATGATTTGGCGTTGAATGCTCAGCAAGTCACAGGGGTGCGTGCCGATCGTGAATTGGCGGTGGTATGGGCGGTGGCAAAAGGCTCTTTTGTCAATAAATTAATTTTGGTGCCAGCAGCACTTGCCATCAGTGCGGTGGCAGCATGGCTCATCACGCCCTTACTCATGATTGGTGGGCTATTTTTGTGTTACGAGGGTTCAGAAAAGGTGCTGCACAAATTTGCCCCCCAACTGCTGCCCCACGGTCTTGAAGATGAAAATGCCCACCAAGAGCACCTACAAGCCAACGCTAATGATGAAGACTTGGTGACACTAGAAAAAGATAAAATCAAAGGAGCGATTCGCACAGACTTTATCTTATCGGCAGAGATCGTGGTCATCTCACTGGGTGTGATGACAGCGACCACGTTCATGACCAAAGCGTTGTCATTGTCCACCATTGCCATTGTAATGACGGTGGGCGTTTATGGATTGGTGGCGATGATTGTCAAAATTGACGATGTGGGCATGAATTGGGTGGGGCAACCTAGCCCTGCTAAGCAAAAAATGGGGGCTTTATTGCTCGCTTTTGCACCAAAACTCATGAAATTTTTATCCATCGCAGGCACGCTTGCCATGTTCTTGGTTGGGGGTGGTATTTTGGTGCATGGGGTGGACATGTTGCACCATCAAGCCGAGCATTTATCTCATTTATCAGGGATGTTCGGTGGACTGACAGAGACGCTCTATAATGGGGTGGTTGGATTTATTGCTGGCTGTCTTGTCGTGGCGATCGTTGTCATGTTTAAGAAAATCAAAGGCGGACATTAGTGTACTCTAATTTATGACGTCATTTACATATAGTATACATTTAGAAATAATTTGGTTATAATTAGTCAAGCGACATGAAAACCGTCAAGCGAAATTCACCAAATCCTCGCCACCCAGTTTGAGTTAATACCCGTATTTTGAAAATATGGGTATTATTTTTATCAAAAAATTTATTATAAATTCAATAAGATATGAAATATTTTAATGTTAAGTCTGATGTCTGTTTTTATTTTGGCATGAAAATTGCAATATAAATTTATGACCATCATACGGATTAAGGCGATAAATGACGTCTTTTTACCGATTTAAGGTTAGAGAATCCTTTCGTATCATGTTAGAATGATTTACAATGGTGCGTCTTTTTATAATATCATGGATTGGGATGTTATGAGCCAACCGTAATATTTCATAACAAAGATGCCTTTATCGACTTAATCAAATTTTAGGAAATGACCATGCAAGTCAAACACCAAATAAGAACAGCAAAATTTGCCAAGCTCACTGGCATGTTGGCAGTTGCCCTAATTGCTTCCCAAGCTCATGCTGTTCGCATTATTGACACCGAAGACACCAAAGCTGTGGGTCACGTAAAGTGGCAAAAAAGAGCAGATGCCAACGTAAATAGTGTCATCAACGCCAATGTGCCAAACAATATGACCCATCTTGTTTTTATTCGCCAAGCCGATCAAGCTCCTGTGGAAACCAGTGCTAATATTGGGATTAATGATCGTTTTCAGGTTAGTTTACAGTCAGGCAATCACAGTCAAGTCTATTCTTGTGCTGGTGTTAACGTGCTAAGTTCGGAAGTGACAGGATTTAAAAATAATGATTTACTTGGCAATAGTCAAATGCATAACTTAGCTGGTGGTGCTACTTATTATTTCTATGTAGAGGTGGATGGAAATGGTCAGTCTACCTTAAAACAAGTTGATAATGATAGTGCCAAGACACTGTTAGAACAAACTAAGCGTCAATCACACCAAATCAGTCGCGTGGTTCCAAGTTGCCCTGAGGTAAGCACACCCTCACCAAAACCTGTTCCAGTACCACAGCCTGTGGTTGAGGCACCCAAGCAGGTTCATGTGATGGAACTTGAAGTGCTGTTTGATACAGATAAGCACTTCATCAAACCTGAATACTATGAGGAAGTAAAACGTGCGTCCGACTTTATGAAGCAATATTCGCACGCGACCATGTTGCTTGAAGGACATACTGACAGTCGCGCCAGTGAGCCGTATAACCAAGCTTTATCAGAGCGAAGAGTCCAAGCGGTTAAAGATGTGCTTGTAAATACTTATGGCGTAAACGAATCTGTTATTACTGCAGAAGGTCATGGCGAACTTAGACCGCGTGCGAGTAATGACACTCGTGAAGGCAGACAGCTAAACCGCCGTGTTACTGCCACCATCACTTACTAATCCGACAACCAAACAGTTTACATAAGCCAATCAATAAACTAAACAGAGAAAAGATTATGACACCAGTTACTACAAAAAATATTACCATTAAAGTTCACAATCATGAGTCACAAATCAAAGAATTAACCCTTGCTACTCATGATGGTAAGCCTGACGTCATTCAGGCTGATAAGAATGTCAACTATGAATTTTTTGATCATTCTATCGGTCGGGCACCTAACCATGTTATCACAAAACGTAAAGGCAAAGACCTGCACGTTTCGTTTGAACGTGAAGGGCAAAATGACGACTTGATTATTGAGAACTTCTTTGATGATGCCAATAAAGGCTTAATTGGTATCGCCGAGGATGGGCAGTATTATTACTACATCCCTGATACAGGAGAGGTGGCTCATTATGTCACTCAACTACAAGACAGTGTCATCCAAGGTCAAGCACTAGGCGGCACTCATCAGTTGGCACCATTTTGGGTAATGATGCCTGCGGGAACCTTGCCGTGGTGGCCACTACTTGGCTTGGGCGTTATTCCTTTCTTGGGTAATGACGATGATGATAGTTCACCCGCCAACCAAGCACCTACTGTGGAAGTCACTGTCACTGCCACACCAAAACAAGGTCAAGCAAATCCTGGTGATGAGATTGCCACCAGCGTTGGTAAGGATCCTGAGGGACAGCCTGTCACTTACAGCCTAACGCCA
>JBHCFR010000044.1:0-2734 GCA_041801945.1 Moraxella sp.
ACCCACATGAAGCGTCAAAAAAGCACACTCCACCCCCTTGTGTGTCAATGCCCGTAAGGTCTTGTCATCAAAATGAAGGCTGGCGGTGGGAGCGGCGACGCTTGCTTGCTTGGCGGGGTCATGAAAGATGGTCTGATACCGCGTGTCATCCCTCTCATCTGCCTGCCTGTCAAAATAAGGCGGAATGGGCAGCTGTCCAAACCGTTCAAGCGTGGGCAAAATGGGACCATCAAAGCCAACAACAAATAAATTATCCGCTCGCCCAAAACAGCAAGCATACGCCTGATTTGCCATATTATCGCCATGGGTGTCGCCGAATATCAATAGTTGCCCTGCTTTTGGGGCTTTACTGGCCTTGATATGACACAGGGCAAGATAAGGATAGGCATGGGCGTGCTTGGCGTATGTTTTGTCGTCAAGCTGTGCTGATACTGGCAGGGCATCAAGACTGGGCAGAATACGCTCCACCAAGGCTTCTAGCTGCCCGCCTGTGGGTTTTACCCCAAACAGTCGCGCCTTCATCACTTTGGTGTCATTGAGTACAAGCAAATCGCCAGGGCTTAATAAACTGGGCAATTCATAAAAATGCCTATCTGACAGAGTATCGCCACCAACATGAAGCAGCCGAGACGCTGAGCGGTCTGCGAGCGGATAACGGGCGATCAGCTCATCGGGCAGATGATAATCAAAGTCAGTGGTAAGTAGAGGCATTTTATCAATCGTCATGCTAAAAGGCTGTATTTTATCAAAAAGCGTCCTGTTTTGCTGATGTTTCTTACCATTGGTCTATTTGCCGATTTTTGAGGCATAAACATTTCATCTAATAAAAACCCAGCAATCTTAGCATTGCTGGGTTTTGATGGACAGAGCCATCACATCCATGATTGGTCAGATAAAGCTCATCAATAAGTCTCGTCCGTCTCCACAATGGTAATCTCATCGCTTGCTGGTTTTTCTGTCTTAGGCTCAGTTTTTGGTTCGGCTTTGGGTTCGTCACTGCTTTGAGATTTGGTGTCGGTTTTGGTGTCGGTCTTTGACTCGCTCTTGATCTCCACTTTGGGCTCAGTCTGTTTCACGTCTGCTTTTTTTGGTGTGCCACTAGGAATGTCCTCAGGCTGCAAAATCGCCTCTTCTGGCCTAGGAATTTGCGGCATGGGTGGAAATTCCACAGGGCGAATCTGCACCTCTGGGGCGGCGATGATGGCGCTAGATGTTTTACCGATCTGGGCGGTTTCGCGTTTGGCATTGGCTTTATTTTGGCGGCTCATGGTACGCACTGCCGTTGCCATGGTTTCTGATGCTAGACTCATGACCGAAGCATTCTTATCAATGCTCAGTGCTTCACCATCCACCCCAAACACGAAATCTCCCACCAAGCGATTGCCCCCCATGAGGCTCACATTACTTTCTATCGCTTGCTCTTCTAGACTTGCCACGCCTGCACTGCTGAACGTTTTATTGGCAAAAGCCACTTCTTCGTTCGGCAAGACGACATGAAGCTGTCCATGGCACTCACCACCATCTTCGCTGATGTTCTGTAAATCAATGTCCAAACCTGCCAGACGTGCTTTTAGCTGCTGTGCAAGCTCATCGGTCGCCTCACTGCCAAGCTTGGCAACTGAGGTGGTGTACATCTCATCACGCACAAGGCTGACCACCCGATTTTTTAGGCTGATGTCATCACAGACCACCGCTGGGCGTTCTGTCACCTCAGGGGTAGCAACCTCAATCTCTGCATCAGCTTGCGGCTCGGGACTGTCTTTTTTGCTGCAACCAACCAAACCCCCAAGGGCAAGAGAGACGGCACAGGCACTTGCTAAATATTTAAAAGATTTCATGGATTATCTCTATATAAAGGTCTTAAATACACTTTAAAAAAGGGTTGCCTCTTGATACAATACCGAGCATTCATCCCGAGCACACATCAGGGGCAAATTACCCATTATACCATGTCATGTCCATTTGCCAAATGATTTTTTTATGAACGAGCACACCCCTTTTAACCACCCTCAAACCTCCGATCGCAACTTTGATGACATCGCCGACCATTTTGCCCATAAAGTCTATGGTGGTCTTAAAGGTCAAATTCGCCTTGCCGTCTTGGAGCGAGATTTAGGGGCTCATCTGCCCAAACGACCACTCAAAATCTTGGATGTGGGCGCAGGACTTGCCCAAATCAGCCTAAACCTCGCCAAGACACACGAGGTCACCATCAGCGACATCTCCAAAAACATGATAGATAAAGCCCAAGCATCCGCCCACATCCTAGATGTCACGCCCCGCTTTATCGTCTCTTCCTATCAGGAGCTGCCTACTTATTTGCATGGACAAAAGTTTGACTTCATACTGTGCCATGCCGTCTTAGAATGGCTGTCCAAACCCAGTGACATCATGGCGTTTTTTGAGGAATTTTTGGAGGAAGATGGGCTCTTATCCTTGTGCTTTTACAACCCTGTGAGCATGATTTATCGCAATCTTATTATGGGAAATTTTCATCAGCTTGAACGCCCCAAACCTGCCGATAACAAAAGCCTAACCCCAAATAACCCTGTGCGTTTTGAGACGGTCAAAGCATGGCTTGATGATGGAGGCTATCATCTTCTTTGCCAATCAGGCATCAGGGTTTTCTCTGACTATGCTCCGCTAAAACGTGGCGGACTAAACAACCCTAATGACGTCATTGACATGGAAATAAAATACTCGCAAATGCACCCTTTTTGGCAAATGGGGCGAT
>JBHCFR010000045.1:0-4362 GCA_041801945.1 Moraxella sp.
CTAAAAGAGGCTTATCTTTGGGAGATTAATGCCGAGAGACAGGGGACGCCACAGCAAGTCAAAACCCTAATTGACACCATCAGAGCCAACCAAATTCCCGTGATGTTCAGTGAGAGTACCATCTCAGATAAATCCGCCAAACAAATTGCCAAAGAGACAGGCATTCATTATGGTGGCGTGCTCTATGTGGATTCTTTGAGCGATAAAGAGGGGGCTGTCCCAACCTATCTTGACCTGCTCAATGTCACGACAACAACGGTGGTCAAGGGCTTTGAAGATGCCAAAAAGCTTAGGAATTAACCTTGTGACAATAAGGCAGAACACCATGAAAGCTGGCGGTATTTTGCTCAGAGGTCATGACGATGTTCCAGAAGGTGGCAGTGGTCTTATCGCCCCATGTCTTTTGTGCTAACTTTATGACAGAGGTGTCGCTTGAATAAAATGAAATGCATGAACCTTGTGGCGGTGTCGTCGGCTTGGGTTTTTTATGTGGGCTATGGTGTGTATGCCTATCTGAGGAGCGATGTGCCATTCTTGACGATGCTAGCACGACTATGGATGGGGCTGTTTGCTCCCTTTTTTTGGTGGCCGGCAGGCGTGGTAGCACTCATGTGCCTTGGTTTTATGGCGATGACTGTTGTCATGAGGTGGCGATATCGGTGGTGGTTATGTGGGGCGTTGGCATGGCTGTATGTGGGATTGATTTTTATCTCATGGATGGCACTTGCCAGTGTTTGATTTTAGGTGGATAATCCTCTAAGATGGTTTTTACAATCAGCAGTGATTAATTTATGAAAAACATTCATGACATGACAGTCAGTATTGCTGTTCAAGATTTGTCCGTTCGCTATGCAAGTGGACATCACGCACTCTATGATGTCAATTTTAGCTTAACAGGCGGCACCACGTGTGCACTCGTCGGGGTAAATGGCTCGGGCAAATCTACGCTGTTTAAGTCCATCATGGGGCTAATTAAGCCAACGGGCGGTCAAATCCTATTATCAGGATTGCCAATTCATCAAGCACTCAAACAAAATTTGGTGGCTTATGTCCCCCAAAGCGAGGAGGTGGATTGGCAGTTTCCTGTGTCGGTGCATGATGTGGTCATGATGGGGCGATATGGACACATGAATTTTTTGCGGCTGCCAAAAGCAAGCGATCAGCAAAAAGTCGCCGAGGCAATGGCTCGGGTGGACATCACTCATCTAAAAGAGCGGCAAATCAGTCAGTTGTCTGGTGGACAAAAGAAACGCGTGTTCTTGGCAAGAGCACTTGCCCAAGAGAGTAAAATCATTTTGCTTGACGAGCCTTTTACGGGGGTGGATGTCAAAACCGAAAAAGCCATCATGGCACTGCTGGGTGATTTGCGAGTACAAGGGCATTTAATCCTAATCTCCACACATAATCTGGGCACCATTCCTGAGTTTTGTGATCAAGTGGTGATGATAGATCGTACCGTCTTGGCAAGTGGTACAACCAAGGATACATTCACACAGGAGAATTTAGAAAAAGTCTTTGGTGGCGTGTTACGACAGATTCGTCTGGCGGGCAAGGATTTGCACGATGACGATGACAGTCGGGCGGTGACGATTTTGGCAGATGATGAAGTGCCTGCTGTGTTTTATGGCACGCATCAAGAGGTGTCAGACAACGCACTTTATCACAAAGACAAGCACACAAGTCGCACAGGACAGATTAACATGAATTCCCCTCAAAAAAGAGGGGAGAATGACCAGAGAGATCGCGGTGATTCATGAGTGATGTATTGAGCTTACTTGCCGAACCGTTCGCCTATGGCTACATGGTTAGGGCGATGATGTTGTCCTCCTTGGTGGGAGGGGTGTGTGCCTTTTTGTCGGCGTATTTGGTGTTAAAGAGGTGGTCGCTCATCGCAGATGCACTGTCTCATGCTGTCGTACCCGGAGTGGCGATGTCCTATGTGTTGGGGCTGCCATATGCCGTCGGTGCGTTTTTTTCAGGCATTTTGGCGACTTTGGCGATTATATGGGTCAAATCATTAACGAGCCTAAAAGCCGATGCGGTGATTGGGTTTGTGTTTAGTGCTTTTTTTGCCTTAGGGCTGTTCATCATCTCCATTTATCCCACCTCGGTTAACGTGCAAGAGGTGATTTTTGGTAATATTTTGGGCATCAGCGATGGCGACATGATACAGGTGAGCGTCATCATGGTGGTATCTTTGGTGTTTTTACTCATGTTTTGGAAGGATTTGCTGCTCGTCTTTTTTGATGAAATCCATGCCAAGTCAGTAGGAATCTCCCCCAAGGTCTATCAAATCTTGTTTTTTAGCTTGTTGTCCGCTTGTGTGGTGTCCGCCCTGCAAACGGTGGGGGCGATTTTGGTGATTGCGATGGTGATTGTCCCGGGGGCGACCGCTTATCAACTGACGGATAAATTTCGTCCGCTCATCTTGATGGCTGGGTTTTTGGGAGCAACCACAAGTGGGCTTGGTGTTTATTTGAGTTATTATCTGGATGGGGCGACAGGTGGCGTCATCGTCTCCTTGCAGGTCTTGCTCTTTATTTTGGCGTTCTTATTCTCACCAAAATTTGGGATACTCACACGAAAACAAACACCCCAAAACCCCACATGAGAAAGCCCAAGTACGTTTAGCGAAAAATCCTATGTCAATACTCACCTATTTTACCGAACCTTTGTCATATCCTTTCATGCAGCACGCCCTGATATTGTCTGTGGCGGTGGGGGCAGTCTGTGCTGTGCTGTCATGCTATGTGGTGTTAAAGGGGTGGTCACTGATGGGTGATGCCATCTCTCATGCGGTACTCCCCGGTGTCATTATGGCGTTTTGGTTGGGACTGCCCTTATCGGTGGGGGCATTCGTGGCAGGTCTTTTTTGTGCTGTGTCGGTGGGCTATCTAAAAGACCATACTCGCATTAAAGAGGATACTTTAATGGGCATCGTCTTTGTGGGGATGTTCGCCGTTGGTTTGGTGATTTTTACCAAGATAGACACCGACCAGCATTTAAAGCACCTTTTATTTGGTCATTTGCTCGGCGTGGACAAGGAGACGTTATGGCAGACGGTGGGTGTTTGTGGACTCATTTTGGGCTTTATCGCTCTAAACGCCAAAGATTTGCTGCTTTATTGTTTTGATGCCAGTCACGCCCGTGTGGTGGGGCTATCACCCAAGCGGCTACACTATGGACTGCTGATTTTATTGTCTGCCACGATTGTGGTCGCCATGCAGGCGGTGGGCGTGATTTTGGTGGTGGCGATGCTCATCTCGCCCGGTATCACGGCATTTGTGCTGTGCAAACGCTTTTATACCATGATTTTGGTGGCAGTGGCAAGCTCATGCCTAACCAGCGTGATGGGTGTGATGGTGAGTTTTCATCTGGATTCTGCCACAGGAGCGACGATTGTCTTGCTACAAGCGATGATGTTTATGCTGGCTGTGGGAATCTCTAAATTCAAAGAAAAACGCCAAGCACTAAGATTGGCGTAAGCTTTTAGGTCATCACCTCGTGCCAAAAATCTTATCACCCGCATCGCCAAGCCCTGGGATGATATAGCCGTGCTCGTTCAGATGGCTGTCTAAGGTGGCGGCAAAAATCTGTACGTCAGGGTGAGCGTCGTTGACCAGCTTCACGCCCTCGGGAGCAGCGACCAAGACCAGAGCTTTGATGTTGGTGCAGCCGTGTTTTTTGAGCATGTCAATGGTTGCGACCATACTGCCGCCTGTCGCTAACATCGGATCAAGAATGAGTGCAGGACGTCTCTCAATGTCCTTGACAAATTTCTCAAAAAATGGCACAGGTTCAAGCGTCTCTTCATCTCTTTGTAGTCCCACAAAAGAGATTTTGGCGGTGGGCAGCAAATCTAACACGCCATCTAACATGCCTAGCCCTGCCCGCAGAATCGGCACAAGCGTCACGGTTTTGCCCTTGACCTGCTCGCCCTTGATGGTGCTGCCATCCCAACCTTCCATGTCAAAGGTCTCAATCTCAAAATCACGACTGGCTTCATACGCCATCAGCCGCCCAAGCTCGTTGGTCAGCGTACGAAATTTATAAGTAGAACAGTTTTTCTCTCGCATGAGGGAGAGTTTGTGGCGGACGAGTGGATGATCAATGATGGTGATGTTCATGGGCTGCTCTAATGTGATGAAATGAGGTTATTTTAGCATTTGAGCATTCATCTTGTCATACTTTTATGTAAAATTGGCAAAAATCTCTTGTCATGTCGCTGCTTTGATGGTAAATTTTAGGCACAAAATTTTGTGTTGAAGATAAAAATGCTTGCCTTTTTTTAATCCTGCTCTTATAATTTTCAGCGTCAAGCGTCAAGCGTCAAGCGTCAAGCGTCAAGCGTCAAGCGTCAAG
>JBHCFR010000046.1:0-12086 GCA_041801945.1 Moraxella sp.
AAAGAGTGGCTTTATTATTGGGCTTCATTCATCTAAGGAGGACATGATGGATGGTATAGCAGCCGTTAGTGCAGGCGTCTGGGTCTCGCTGGCTATTTATTTTATTGGCATGATTGCCATTGGTGTGTATGCTTATTTTAAGCAAAAAAATGACGTTGAAGGCTATATGCTGGGTGGACGCAGTCTGTCGCCTGCGGTAACAGCACTGTCAGCAGGTGCCTCTGACATGTCAGGGTGGCTACTGCTTGGTTTGCCAGGCTATATGTACGCCTCAGGGATTGTAAGCTTGTGGATCGCGGGCGGATTGACGATTGGGGCGTTTGCCAATTACTTATTGGTCGCACCTCGTTTGCGTGTCTATACCGAGGTATCAGGGAACGCCATTACCCTGCCTGACTTTTTCGCCAATCGTTTTGATGACAAAACCCATCTGCTGCGGATGATGTCAGCGGTCGTGGTGATTGTCTTCTTCACCGTCTATACCGCAGCCAGCTTGGTCGGTGGCGGTAAACTCTTTGAAAACTCGCTTGGACTCAGCTATGGTTTGGGTCTGTGGGTCACCGCAGGCGTGGTTGTGGCTTATACCCTCTTTGGTGGATTTTTGGCGGTATCCTTGACTGACTTTGTGCAAGGGGTCATCATGCTCATCGCCATGCTGCTTGTGCCTATTGTCACATTTAGTGAAGTGGGTGGGCTTGGTGCAGGGATTGAAGTGGCACGCACGGTAAACCCTGAGCTGTTTAACATCATGAGCGGCGTTAGTGTCATGGGGGCGATTTCGCTTGCTGCATGGGGTCTGGGGTATTTTGGACAGCCTCACATCATCGTGCGATTCATGGCAATCCGTTCAGTCAAGGATGTGCCTGTGGCGTGTGGCATCGGCATGGGCTGGATGATACTAAGCCTCATCGGTGCTCTAATGGTCGGCTTATCAGGTGTCGCCTACACCCATAACAAAGGCATGAAACTAGACGATCCTGAAACCATCTTCTTGGTGTTCTCGCAACTGTTATTTCATCCTCTCATCAGTGGCTTCTTGCTTGCGGCGATATTGGCGGCAATCATGAGTACCATTTCTAGCCAATTATTGGTGGTGTCAAGCTCGCTGACTCGCGATGTCTATAAACTGTTTTTGGACAAAGAAGCCAGCGAAGAGCGTCAAATTTTGGTCGGTCGTATCTCGGTTGTCTTGGTGGCGATACTGGCGATTATTTTGGCAGGCGACAAAGACAGCTCGGTGCTAAAAATGGTGTCACACGCATGGGCAGGTTTCGGTGCGGCATTTGGACCTCTGGTACTGCTATCGCTCATGTGGAAACGCATGAATTATCAAGGTGCGTTAGCAGGCATGGTTGTTGGTGCTCTGACAGTCATCATCTGGGTGTATGGTGGTATTGAGATTGGCGGTCAGCCTGCCAATGATGCCATCTACTCCATCATGCCCGGCTTTGTATTTAGTGCTATTGCTACCGTGGTCGTCTCACTCATGACACCACCACCCAATGCCAAAATCCTAAGCGAATTTGATGAGATGGAACGTCAATTAAAAGCATAATCTCTGTTTGCACAAAGAGCCCACCCAAAGCAGTCTTTGGGTGGGCTTTTGATGTTAAGCATTGTTACTCTAAAATTTTTGCATCACTGGTTTTAGCCCAACACCCATTACAAGCCTCTCCGTATGCCATAACAAATCATGGCAAATCATGAGTCCTCGCCTAAGCTCGCCAAACTCATTAATCATCGGCTCAATCATGGGCTCATGGCTTGTAGTCTCTTGCCTGTATCATCGCCTCTTTGCTGCGTTCTAACATCGGCAGCAGGTTGAACTGCGGATTTCTTTTGGCGAGTTTTATCGCTTGGGCGTTAGATTGCAGGGCACCTTCATATTTGCCACGCCACAGCTCCACTTGTGAACGAGCGTGTAGGGCTTGTATGGCGGCAAGGTTTTTATCCATGGTTGATTTTTCATAGGCTTTTTGGATGAGCATCCATGCCTGTACGTCGTGACTTGCTCGCTCTGTGAGTGGGGCAAGCAGGGTCAATGCCTTGTCCACCCGACCTAGGTTCACATAGGCATCTGCCAAATGCAGACGCAAATCACGTCGCTCAGGATAGATGGCTTGGCATGAGGACAGCACAGACACTGCTTCGGCGTGATCGCTGTTTTTGGTGAGTATATGGGCATGGGTAATACACGTTAAAGGATCAAAGCCGTCAAGACGAACTTGGGCAAGCACCTGCTTTGCCTCATGAATGCGTGCATGATCTGCCAAATACATGGCAAGAGCCAGCCTAGCCCCTTCACTGCTTTTTGCGTAGATGGCAAGCTCATCGACACCTGATTTTTTGGTTAAGTAACGCAGCCGCCATGTCAGTTTATCAAAGAGTTTAGCCTGATTTTCTCGCAGTGTCATCTTCGTTGCAGGATAGCCCTTTGCCCGACTCACAGACTCGCTCAAACGCTCAGCAGTAAAAGGATGTGATTGAATAAAACTTGGCACAAAGGCATTTTTGGTGGTCGTTAAAGACACCTGCTTATAAAGCCTCTCAAAAAAACGTGGCATCGCTGCTGCATCATAACCTGCCTGCACCAAAATCTGCTGTCCGACTCTGTCTGCCTCTCGCTCATGGTCACGACTGTGCGTGGCTGCGGTTTCTGCTGTGGCAGCCTGCGAGCCTATCATCGCTGCTGCTGCCACATCGCCACTGATGGAGCTTGCCGCCAAAGCTGCCAGCAGTCCTCCGATTTGCATGGCGATGAGTTTTTTGCCGTTGTCTTGATTGTGCTCATAATGACGCTGAGATAAGTGTGCTATCTCATGTGCTAAGACACTTGCCACCTCGTCTAACTCGCCTGAGGCAAGTATCGTGCCTGTATTGATGCCGATGATGCCTCCCGGTACGGCGAAGGCATTGATGCTGTTATCATTAATAATGGGGACGGCGATGAGTGCTTGGGTACGCACCACGGCGTTCATTTGGGCGGTCATGTCGCTCATGGTTTGATTCACCCATGGATCGTCGATGAGTGGCAGAGACTCATTGATCTGCCTAAGCGACCACAGGGCGATTTGACGGCTGATGTGCTGTTCGCTAAAACGACTGCCCGTGACAATGTTGGGTGCTAGCGATTTTTGAGTCTGCCAATTGCTACTCTGTGAGGGTTGCTGACTTATCTCATGGGCTAGCGAGCCTACTATCTCCTTGGGTTGATAGCCAAACTCACTCATGTGTTCTTGATAGATGAGCGAATGCACTTTTTGTGTCATGCCATCAGCGACTCCCTGTGTGTCCTGACCATGAGCCGATGATGCGGTCATGACCAAAAGGAGCGAGGCGAACAAACGAGTATGGCAAGTCATAAAAATCCTTTCACATAAACCCAAGACAGTGCTTGGGCGGATAAGTAAATGGGCAGGGTCAAGCACCCATGGCATCAATCGCTGATATGTTTACTGCTGGTGCATCGGAGGTAAGCGTTTTAATAGGATGAACAATAAGACGTTAATCATGGCAAGTAGCAGGGTCTCAACAGCAAATCCCGCCCAAATCATAAAAGGGGCATGCTCATAAATTCTCATCACCAAAAACACCCCTGCACTCCCCAGATACACCAAGGTCATCATGCTTAGTATGATGAGCCAATAGGGTGAATTACCCTTTGTCACCACCCCTGTCAATAGCAGTGCTGGCAGCAGCACGAGCACTTGCCACATCATGCCACTCATGATACTCGCCCCTGTCGCTACCCCCACAAGTACAGGATAAATCACCAAGCGATGTATCAGCCACAGCCCCCATAGGAGTTGTAATCTCTGATGAATGGGGGCGATGGGCTTGTTGGGCTTGGCAGGTTTGTGGGCTTTGGCGGATGTCATGGGGCGATTGTATTTCTTGGTTGGGGTTATTATACCCAAATTTTGGGGTAAATGCTTGATAAATCATGCATTGCCACTTGTCGTGATGATAGCCACGCCCAGCCCATCAACATTTAGATTATTACCTAAATGATTAATTATTATTAAAATTTTAAAAAATACTAATTACTTTGACAGATAAGCGTGATTTTTATAAAATTGATAGATAAAATAAAGCAATTTTCTTGCAATATTTGTTACACTAAGGTGATTTAAGAGTGCCGTGAATCTTACTCATTTACTCCGTGTCCACACTCAATCATCGCCAACCACTTAGCACTTAGCATTTAGCCTCTTGCCATGAATGAACTATTAGACAAACTTCCCTTTGCTCATCAGTCTTGGTTTATGTACATTCGTCTTTTGGTGCGTCATTTTTTAGATGACAACTGCACGCAGAAGGCGTCTAGCCTGACTTATACCACGCTACTGTCACTGGTGCCCATTTTGACGGTGATGCTCGTGGTGTTTTCTAGCGTTCCTGCCTTAGAGAGCATCCGAGAGCAGGTGCAGCTAGCGATTTATCGCAATCTTATGCCCTCATCTGTGGCGACCATCAGTCAGCACATGAGTAATTTTGCCCAGAAATCTAGCAATCTGGGCATCATTGGTGTGGCAGGGGTATTCGTCACGACCATCTTAACCCTCATCACCATTGAGACGGCGTTCAATCAGATTTGGCGAGTGTCAGAACGCTCTGGTGGCATGGTCAGCGTGGTGCGTTACTGGACAATCATTACCGTAGCACCCATCATTTTGGGTGTGGCATTCGGTGCATCTAGCACCATCTCTGGTCTTAGCTTCTTAAACCGACAAATCGCAGGTTATGGCATTGATTGGGGGATATGGGCACAGATTATCTCATTCTTATTCACCGTTGGCGGCTTTATTGCCATGTATTGGTTCATTCCTAAGGTTAAAGTTCCCATAAGGAACGCCGTCATCGCTGGTGTGGTGGTCGCCATACTCTTTGAAACCTTAAAGATGGTTTTTGGGAGCATCATGGCGAATTTTACGAGTTATGAAGCCATCTATGGAGCTTTTGCTGCCGTTCCTGTTTTTTTGATGTGGCTGTATTTATCGTGGAATTTGGTTTTGCTTGGGGTGGAGATTAGCTACACCTTGACCATTTTTGACAGTAAAGAAGTGGCGATACGTCATCCCCTGCTTAGCCTGCTTGACATGTTAAATTTAATCTATAAACGTCATCAGGTCGGAGAGACGGTCAGCGAGGCAGATTTACGGGGCGTGCTTGGACGTAAAGAGCTGCCTAAGTGGAATCTGTATATTGATGAACTCATGAGTAATGAGCTCATCACACGCACCAAAGATGATGAATATGTCCTAAGAACAGATTTGAGCACGGTCAGTCTTTGGCAGTTTTATAAGAGTATGCCTTATCCTTTGCCCATCAAGGATGAGATGTCGCAGTTTAATGGCGTGGACTATGACCCATGGCGTGTGGAAATCTACCACAACCTAGAACGCATTGAGGGCATCGCCAAAAACGAGCTTGACATGTCGCTAGCAGAACTCTTTAAGACCGCCCCTCTTAGAGTCAAAGAGTCGCCCGTGCGTCTGGTCGCCCAAGGCACGGATGGTAACAGCGACAAAGAGGGTTTTAATGCCAATGCTGAACGTGTGGTGGATGAACACGGCAACAACGTCGTCATTCCCACAGGGCAAGCGAGCTTCACCGAAAGCAATCTCACCAAAGCCATCCTGCTTGCCAAGAAGGGTTGGCACTGGTATGGTCGCGGCAAAAAAGCGGTTAAAGACGTCAAAAAAGGCATGGAGGGTTAAGCTGACACCTAAGGTTAATATCCTCTGTGTTGAAGCCAATCCACCATTTGTAATAGCAGGTTATTCTCGCCAAGCTCGCCAACCTGCTCTCTTGCCTCATCAAAGAGCCTACCAGCATAAGCACGAGCCTCATCCACCCCCAAAAGCGTGACATAAGTGGATTTTTGCAGTTTCTCATCGCTGCCAGAGGGCTTACCCAAGGTTGTCGTGTCTGCCACCACATCCAGCACATCATCTTGTACTTGATAGGCAAGCCCGATATGCTGTGCAAAGGCACTTAGCTTTTCTTTGACCTCATCAGATGCTCCCCCGCAGATTGCCCCCATCAGGACGCTTGCTGTGATGAGTGCTCCTGTTTTGTCTTGATGGATTTGCTCCAACTCATCTTGACCTAGCCGTTGTTGCTCGCCATTAAGATCGGCTTGCTGACCTGCCACCATACGCCTTGCACTCTTTGCCAGAGTTTGTAGCAGCATGGCAGTGACCTCACACGAGATTGTCCCAAAAGGATAATCCCCAGCCAGCACATCAAACGCAAGTGACTGCAACACATCGCCGACCAGCATGGCGACCGCCTCACCATAAACTACATGGCAAGTTGGTTTGCCACGACGCAGCTCGTCATCGTCCATGCAGGGCAAATCATCATGTACCAATGAATACCCATGTACGCATTCTATGGCAAGCATGGCACGGCGTACCGCCCCAAATTCCCCTTCATCTATCCTACCCCCCACCGCCAAAAATGTCGCAAGCAGCAGCAGAGGACGCACTCTTTTACCGCCATTGGATATGGCGTAGCGAGATGCTTCATCTAAGGGGCTTGGCAAATTCGCCACCGAAAAGAGCGTCTCAAAATCCTCCATGAGCTCACGTTTGACAAAATCCTGCACAGCCTGCAAATCTACCAACATTAAATCTTTAACCATAGCATTCGTCATGGCACACCTCAAATTAAAAGCGTTTATCCTACCCCAAAACCCATCGTCTTGGGATAAAAGTGCTCATTGTTTAAGTTTTACCGAGCACTAAAAATCCAAACAAAAACCCTGTCAATCTTAACAGGGTTTTGGCTATCTTAGAAGACATTAAGCATCTTTTTTTGTGCCGAGCTTTTCTTTGATACGTGCTGACTTACCAGAACGATCACGCAGATAATAAAGCTTAGCACGACGCACATCACCGCGACGTTTTACTTCAATACCGCCAATGATGGGTGAATGCAACTGGAATGCACGCTCAACGCCCACACCGCTTGAAATTTTACGGACAGTGAATGATGAATTAAGACCACGGTTACGCTTAGCGATAACCACGCCCTCGAAGGCTTGCAGACGTTCTTTATCACCTTCTTGAACACGCACTTTAACCATGACGGTGTCACCAGGGGCAAAAGAAGGATGATCTTTTAGTTGAGACTGTTCAATGTGTTGAACTAGGGGGTGTTTATTACTCATGGAATACTCCAATAAATGACATAGGCTCATACCCTTTCTACATGGCTCAAAGGTCGCATATCATATCATCATCAGATTGAGAAACTCAATCCATGTCCGAGCCACACGGACACATAAAGCCGTTTATTATAATAAAGTCGCTCATAAAAATCAAGAGTCGTTTGACTCATTTAGCCACTTTATCTGCTCTTTGGTTGGGCGAAATTTTGCCCACAAATCAGGACGGCGATGTTTTGTGCGTTTGACTTGCTCCAAAAACCGCCATTTGGCAATATTAGCATGATGACCCGAAAGCAGCACATCAGGCACACACTCGCCATGAAAGCGGTGAGGATGCGTATAGTGCGGACAATCTAACAGCCCATCAACAAAACTGTCCTCGACCGCCGACTTATCATCGCCCATCACCTTAGGTAGCCTGCGTATCACACTATCCATCAGCACCATGGCAGGCAGCTCGCCCCCTGTGAGCACATAATCGCCAATAGAAATCTCGCTGTCCACATAGCGAGCAAGCAGCCTCTCATCCACCCCCTCGTATCTGCCACATAAGAGTATCATGCCATCAAGCTGACTGTGAGCGAGCACCGCCTCTTCATTCAGCGATTTGCCTTGTGGTGATAAGTAGATGACAGAACAGCTAGGATTCGCCAGATGCAAATCGGTAAAGTACTCACTTGCCAATGCCTTGGCGTGCAGTATCGCCCTCTCTAATGGCTCGGCAAGCATGACCATACCTGGCCCACCACCGAAGGGACGATCATCAATACGCCGATAGTTATCCGTGGTGAAATCTCTGGGGTTGATGGCATGGACGACTACCTGACCACGTCCGACGGCACGTCCTGTAATGCCATATTCAGTAACCGCCCGAAACATCTCGGGCAGGATGCTAATGAGTGCAATGAACATAATCTTGTCTCTGTCTGCCAGCCATCTCTCATCGTCCGAATTTTTCTCTAAATCCATGAAGCACAGAAGGCGGCACGAACTTTGAGACATCGCCACCAAGCTTTGCCACCTCTCGCACGAGCGTGGAGGAGACGAACGAATACTCCTGAGCAGGGGTCAAAAATACCGCCTCAAAATCCTCATCAATGCTACGATTCATGTTAGCCAGCCCAAATTCATACTCAAAGTCACTCACCGCTCTGAGTCCACGAATGACCGCCACTGCATTTTGCTCCTTAACAAAATCCACCAAAAGCCCCTCAAAGCCGACCACAGACACCCTGTCATCTTCCTTGAAGTTTTCTTGCACCAGTGCCACTCGCTCATCAAAGCTAAATAAAGGCTTCTTATGATGGGCGAACGCCACCGAGATGACGACTTCATCAAAGATTTTTAGGGCACGATTGACCAAATCAATGTGTCCATTGGTAATCGGATCAAAGGTGCCAGGATACAGGGCTTTTTTTGGAGAAATGACATTCATGGGCGGCAAAGTTGGGCTGTTTTAAAAAGTGGCTATGGTAACAAATTTTTGATGATTTGGGGGTTTTATTTTATCAATTCATCAAAACGATGGGCTAAGCCATAAAACCAAAAAGCCGAACCTAAGTCCGACTTTTGTCCAATCACAAATCAAATCAACGCTTGGCAAATCCTTGTGACTGCAAGTATTCCAACATGAACGGACGAACATCGCCACCAAAGGTTTCTGCGATTTGGGCGCGCCAATCCAAATCCAAACCACGCCCACCATAATAAGCATGCACCTCTTGGTTATAAGCCGAAAGAGCCTCATCGCTTGCCACTTCATAAGTGTCGGTGGAGACAAGCACATCTAGGGGAAGACGAGGACGCTGGGTTTGGTTGATTTTTGAGGTCCAGTCAGGATGCCCTAAGCATAGCCCAAACAGTGGCACCACATGCTTTGGCAAATCCAGCAAATCACCAGCACGTGCAATGTTATTACGCAAAGAGCCAATAAACACGCCGCCTAGCCCCAAACTCTCCGCCGCTGCCAAAATATTCTGTGCCATGAGTGCCGAGTCAATCGCCCCAATCAGTGCCACCTCTGTCCAGTCAGTATTGACCTCGGCCAGCTGATGATGGCGGTGAGCGTCCATACAGAACACCAAAAATTCAGCACAGTCCTCCACATAGGCATGACCCAAGCGTTTGCCTTGGGCGAGCAGCTCGTTGTATTTGTCCTCATCGAGGTTATTAGAGATTTGGCGAAATGCTGCTCTTTTGGCTTTATCACGCACACGCACGATGCTGGTGGCTTGTAGATAGCTTGATGTGGACACAGCACGTCCTGCTTCAAATATGGCGGTCATCATCTCATCAGAAATCGGCTCATCTGTGTATTTACGTACTGAGCGGTGGTCAAGGAGGGTCTCTAAGGTTGGCTTGCTATTTAACATGATTGGCTCCAAGGTTGGGATTTGGTAAGCTATCTTATCAAGGATTATCATCAAAGGCAAACGTGTTTTATTAGACTAATGTAACACAGCCATGGGGCTGATTTGTAATTATCCCCCAAATCTCTTATAATGACTGTCAGTGTAATGACTTGCGATTATTTTGGATGACATCATGGCAAAAAAACCATCAAATCAAATCTGTGCCAACAAAAAAGCTCGCCACGAATACTTTATTGAAGAGACCTTTGAGGCGGGCATGGCATTAGAGGGCTGGGAAGTCAAATCCATCCGAGCAGGCAAAATGGCGATTACCGATGCTTATGTCATTTTCAAAAATGGCGAGGCGTTCTTATTTGGTGCACACATTCAGCCTTTATTGACCAGCTCCACGCACATCCACCCTGACAACATTCGCACACGCAAGCTTCTACTTCACCGCAAACAGATTGACAAACTCTTTGGCATGGTCAATCAAAAAGGCTATGCCGTCGTACCCCTCTCTTGCTACTGGAAGGGCAGTCGTGTCAAGTGCGAGATTGCCCTTGCCAAGGGTAAAAAACTCCATGATAAGAGGGCCACACTAAAAGAGCGTGACTGGCAAATGGATAAAAAACGTGGCTTTAAGGCAGACACCAGATAAACCCGCCCCTGCCATCATCGCAATAAAAATAGTCCGTCAATATGGCGGACTATTTTATACTCATTTTTGCTTTTTGATGTTTATTTCTTCTTGGCAGGTCCAAGAAGCATCCCCATTTGGCGACCTTCCACTTTTGGGGCTTGTTCTACGCTGGCGACCTCTTCGGTATCTTTAATGATACGTTCAAGTTGGGCACGTCCGATTTCTTGGTGACTCATCTCACGACCACGAAAGCGAATGGAGACTTTTACCTTATCCTTATCTTCCAAGAACTCAACAATTTTACGCAGCTTGACCTGATAATCCGCTTCTTCGGTACCGGGTCTTAGCTTAATCTCTTTGACTTGGGTTTGTTTTTGGTTCTTTTTGGCTTCTTTGGCTTTTTGCTTTTGTTCGTACAAATAGCGTTTGTAATCCATGATTTTGCAGACGGGAGGCTTTGAGTCTGGGACAATCTCAACCAAATCCAGATTGCTGTCACGAGCGGTCTCTAATGCCTGTTTTAGGCTAACCACACCAAGTTGTTCGCCGTCAGCCTTGACGAGGCGGACTTCTTTGGCACGAATGTCTTCATTGACGTTTAGACGATTTGACGGTTTAATGGGTCATACTCCAAATAAAAATATAGGCGTTTATTTTACCTGTTTTTTAGGTGGGTGGCAAGGGGGCAAATAAAAATTGGAGCTTGGAACATGGTTGGGAACATAGTTAAGAACATGGTTACCCTAATCCACCACTTTGATACCCAAATAAATCACCTTATCCATTAAGCACTTATCTTGACCACGCTGAATGATCCTTTTTGTACGGGGATTTTGTTTGGGTTCTATCAGTGATTCAATATGATACTCATGATTTAAATGAATGATTTTATCATTATGCAAAATTAAAAATTCCTGATTGTCATTAATTTGATAATCTTTAATGGAATTTACCCAAAAAATAGGCGTAACAAAACCATCAAAATCATCAGGCTTAAACAACAAACAGCTATTTTGCCAAACAAATCTCCCCATAACCCCATCAAGACCAATGGGTAAAACCAATGTTGAGCCTTCTGGATACCAAGTAAAAGGCGAAATCGGTAGTGTGCGAATATGACTAGGAAGTTTATAATCATCGCCTACAACATCACTTGACGTGGTTTCTAATACAGAGTAAATGGGTGGCGATGCTTCATGAGTGTGGATAATGTGAGTGTGGCATCCCATCAAAGGCAGAGTTAACCACACCAAATAAGTTATTTTCATCTTAATACACTTTTCAACCAATGCACTTTTTTAACCAATGTATTTTAGCATACTTAATTGATGCGGTCAGCCGATGTATGCAAACATTGGCAGCACTCACAAACACCTTACAATACCAATCTTAAATTGGAAATATTCTAATCAGCACAAAACTTAATGTCAGCAAAAGGATAGGCTTCATCCTCTACTTCAAAGTTGATGGTGTATTTGCCCTTGGTGGTGGTATGATAAGTGTATGACTCATCACTGATGGTGGTTAGAACTTGACCTTTGGGGTCTTTGACAATGGGATAGAGAGGCTTATAAAGTGTGTATGTCCAAACGCAAGGTTTGTTCAGGGCTTAGTTCCATGGTAAATTTTCTACCGACCACATCACCATCAAAACTGCCACAGTAACTGCCTTTGGCAAAATGAATGGGGGTGGTGTTTGCAAAACCTGCCGTAGCAATTAAGGCAGAAGATAATAAGGCAGCTTGAATCACCGTTTTCATAAGAACTCCTGTTGCGTTAAAAACAAGTGTATTTTTATACCAACTTAACCCCAAACCACACCAAAACTATGCTACAATACCCCTATGGCGTATTCAGTAGAACTCAAACAAAAAGCCCTAGATTATCTTGATGATTGTGGCAGTATCAACCAAGT
>JBHCFR010000047.1:0-4244 GCA_041801945.1 Moraxella sp.
CTTATAAAGTGATTTTAAATCGCAATGGGCTGATGAGAAAAAGCTTTGAAGATGTGGGGTGCTAGCATCAATCTTGACGGGGATGGGTTTATTGCGTGCTTTTTGGGTGTGGCTGCTGTAATTTTCTAAATTCGGTCGGAGATAGTCCTGTTATATACTCTGCACAAAACGCTACCATCAAATAGACTAGGTCCATACCACGTACCGCTGCATCTAGTATTGGAGTAGAATCGGTAAGTGTCAGTGATGATTGATGATCATACCATTGCCGCCATTCAAACTGCCCCAAGTGCCACAAGCATGGACAGCTATGTGATCTACCTACGCACACAAGATGACTGGCAAAGTGCCGCCGTGGTGAACGAAAATCGTGTTAATGACATGAGAGTGGCTTGACGACAGGTAAGCTCAAAGATGGCGTGCTGTGGGCGGTGAATTCTCATTATCCTCATTTGTTCGGTAATGACAAAGCTGATGAACTGCATCAGTTTGAACTTGTGTCTGTGACGTCCTGATGAATTCCTTTGATTTATATATCAGCAAATAAGCCCACGGCTGACAACTGTGGGTTTTTGCTTTAAATACCATTTAAAATTCATGAGGACATAAAAGAGCAGGGTCTTTGGGGTGGGATTTTGGGTGGGGATGTGGTATGATTTGCTTTTATTTTCGTACACGCTGTCACTCATGATTGACAACATCGCTTACCATGACACTCCCGAGGGCACCACGCTTGAAATGATTCCTGTTGGGTTTGTACCAAGGCTGGGTGCTTGGCTGATTGATTTTGCCATTCGTTTGGGAGTCATGGTGGTGGCATCATGGATACTAAGCTTATTTATGGAGGCAGGAAGAGGGATTTTTCTGCTTTTGTATTTTGTGATTGATTGGCTTTATATGGTGCTCTTTGAGGTGTATCGTGGCGGACAAACCATTGGCAAAAAGCAATACGGCATCAAAGTTTGTACAGACGATGGCATGGCGATGACTTGGCGTACCTCGATGACAAGAAACATCCTGCGAGTGGCGGATTTTTTGCCATTTATGTTCATCTGTGCTGTGCTGTGCATGCTTTTTAATAGACAAAGTAAGCGGTTGGGGGACATGGTGGCAGGAACCATGGTGGTCTATGTGGGTCATGAAAAATTGACATTTGATATTCCCAAATCCAATCCTGTGCTGCCAACCATGCCACTGCTGTTTGATGAGCAGCAAGCCGTACTTGCCTTTGCTGAGCGTACACAAGAGCTGCCAAAAGAGCGTTGGCTTGAACTTGCCCAAATTTTAAAACCTCTCACCCATCAAAGCCATCCTGAGAAAGTGGGTGAGGATATTGTCGGTTTTGCCAATGCCATCATTGGGCGGACTTTTGATAATCAGATTGATGAGCCGCCCCATCTGCCAAACGATGTGATGAAGATGTCTTCTAGTCCCTCATCTTCTCATCCCTCATCTTCTCATCTCTTTGGGGGCGAATCATGAAGGCAGAGATGCATGATTTTGTGGCGGTCAAGCAAAGCACTTTTGTGGAGAGATTTGCTGATACATGGAGAGAGTTTGACCGTCTGTGTCAGGACAATGGCGTGATCATAGACGATGACATTTATACGCAAACTCAGAAGAAATCATCACAAAAAAAGACCAAACACCCGAGCAAGCCCCAAAATAATTATCCTTTGGTAAGCTTGTATAGACAAATTTGCGAACATCATGCCCTCGCCAAACAACGCCATTATAGCCCAACACTGGTGAACGCCCTGCATAACCGAGTCATGATAGGGCATGAGCTGATTTATGGCGGCAAAAAAAATCACCAAACAGGGCTGCTGCGTTTTATTTTTTACACTTTCCCTGTGCGATTACATCAGTATGCACGCTTATTTTGGCTGTCTTTTGCGTTGTTTTATTTGCCACTTATCATCATGGGCATCGCTTGCTACATCAATGACGAACTCATTTATAGCGTGATGTCAGATGGTGATGTGGCTCGCATGGAAGCGATGTATGACCCTGCCAATGGTCATGTTGGTCGTGATAGTGACAGGGCAAGTGACACTGAACTCATGATGTTTGGGCATTATGTGCAAAATAATATTGGCATTGACTTTAAAATGTATGGTCTGGGGATTTTTGCTGGCATTGGGACGATTTTTTTGACGCTATATAATGGGGTGGTGATTGGTGCGGTGGCAGGGCATTTGACAGGCATTGGTTATGGGGAGACCTTTTGGCAATTTGTGGTGGGGCATGGCTCATTTGAGCTGACCGCGGCAGTGATTGCCAGCATGGCGGGAATTCATCTGGGGCTAGGTTTGATTGCGCCTGCCCCTTATGGGCGTAAGGACGCGTTGGTGGTGGCGGGGCGTGAGAGCATTGAACTTCTGTGCGGAGCGGCACTGATGACATTTATTGCGGCATTTATTGAGGCATTTTGGTCTTCATCTGCTGTGCCAAACATGATGAAGTACATCGTTGGGGCGATACTTTGGGGGATTGTGGCGATGTATCTCATCCTATGCGGGAGACGCTCATGAATTTGGATAAGATGACCGTCAGCATCAAGCCCTTATCGGCTTATCAAGCCATGGATTTGGGGATTGCGATGGCTCGTCATTGGTATGGCGATTTATGGCGGCTGTGGTGGAGCTCTCATGTGTGGCTGCTGTGCGTGCTGATTGTGGTCATGATAGGTCTGGACCATGCTTTTTATGACGATGACTGGTGGCTAAGGCTTTTGCCAGTGGCGTTATTTTGGTGGGCTAAGCCCATTTTTGAGCGAGAGCTTGTGATTTATTTGGGTCATCGGCTGTTTGATGATGAGTTTGACCCACATGACATCAAACACATTCCCATGAAGAGCACCTTATTTTTGATGATTAAAAGATTGGGACTAAGACGGATGATGGTCATGCCCGTTCATCTGCTAGAAGGTCAAACAGGTAAGGCTGCCAAACAACGAGTGATGACACTGTCCCGTCGTCAAGACAGTGCCATCGGTTGGCACGCCATGGCTTTTTTCGTGGTGGAGATGGCATTGTATGCAGGGGGCGTCATGGTGTTAAACGCCATGTTTGAGCTTGGCACTAGCTTTGGGGTGGGTGTGCAGACGCAGCTGCCAAAATTTTTGTCAATCATCATCAATGTGGCGACCTACATAGGCGCTGTGGCAATGCTGACCCCGTTCTATGTTGCCAGCGGCTTTGCTATGTATCTTTGCAAACGCAGTCTGCTCGAAGGCTGGGATATTGAGATTGTGTTTCGTCGTCTGCTCGCTCGCCACCATGCCATCAAACGCCATCAAGCCACCAAAGAGGCACTGGTGGACACCAACACAGCCGTGACTAGCAGAGGCGATTCATGAAAAATCAGTGCTTGTTGGGGGTTATCATGGTCTGTTTGTCGTGGCAAATGGATGCCAATGCTAATGCCAATACTAATGCTGACAGCATCTCATCACTGAACATCTCATCTCACAGTACCCAACATGACGCACCAAGCGGCCATCAACATCAAGAGGCAGCCCCTGCTGATGCCAAAAACCCAAGTGAGAATGTCAAACAGGAACTAGATGACATTGTCACCTCCGACACTTACAGCCAAACGACGACAATCAGCAGCTGGCAAAAAAATAAGTCCAATGAAAACCAAGAACAAAACAGGTTTAGCCAGTGGCTTAGCGAGTGGCTAGAAAGAATCTTTGGCGATGTGGACATGACAGGTGTCAGTCAGGGGCTAGGCGTGATTGGCAAAGGGGTGGCACTGTTGTTTTTGTTGGGATTGGGCTGGTGGCTCTATAAGACACGCCAAACATGGATGGCGTGGTTTGCTGCCTTATCGTCACCCACGAGAGCCAAAGATGCCATCACGCCCACACCGATTTGGCAGGCAGAAGAGGGGGTGTGGGAGAATTTACCCCAAAGTGCAAAATTGGAGGCGTTTTTAAAATCGCTGCTTGGACAAGGCTTGTGGCTGCCCGCACTGTCTGCGTTATATCGTGGTACACTCAAAGAGGTCAGCATGAGACATCATCTGCCCATCGATCATCATCAGACAGAAGATGAGTGTGTGTGGCTACTTCGCCAAAGCAGTGCTGGCAGCAGCGAGCGTGAATTTTTTGAAAGGCTGGTTCACCTATGGCGTGCGTCTGCCTATGGGCAAAAAATACCGCCCAGTGTGACCAGAGGCGATTATGGGGATATTTTAGAGCTCATCGAGATGTGGGCAAAGCTCTACGGATCAAGGGC
>JBHCFR010000048.1:0-2840 GCA_041801945.1 Moraxella sp.
AGGGCTTGTGCTGCATGGCGTTGGCATCCAAGTCGCACTTAGAGACGGCAGTATTAGGTAGGGCATAGTCATTAAATTCTACATATTCTACGACCAGCCCGTATTTTTCTTGGGCGACACGAGCGGCAACCTCGGCAACTTTATGTTCAGGTCCACTCATGACCCCCACTTTGATTTTGTTGGCATCACCAGCAGGGCAAGCGTTGGCGGTAGTTGCGTTGGCTTGGGTTTGGGTGTTGGTTTCGGTGGTGGTCGTTGTGGTGGTGCTGGTGTTGGTCGCGGTGCTTTGCGTTTCGGCAGGTTTGTCACCGCCACAGCCAACCAGAGCGATGCCTGAGGCTAGGGCACACAGCCCAAAGAATTTGTTTGCTTTCATAAAGATTCTCTTAAAAGAAAATGATGTCATGATAACAAGAGGAATCATAACATCGGTGTGGGTTAGTAGGGTAGGTCGCAGTGGACGCTGATGTCTAAAAAGTTAATCTGCCAGCCGTCATGAATGATGACAAGCAGGTGATAGCAATAAATTTTGCCATATTAAAACAAATATTTGCCAAAAATTCAATATGCGTTTTTAGCAAATATTTGATAAATGATATTCTGTTTTTGAATACTATCGGTGGTCAAATCGCTCAGCAAGGACATCTCCGACCTTTTGGCATATCATCACGATTGCCACGATGATGATGGTTGCCATCCATTTGACATAAATCATGCCACGATGCTCGCCATAGCTGATGGCAAGATTGCCAAGACCGCCACCTCCCACCACACCTGCCATCGCAGAATAACCAATCAAAGAAACCAAGGTCAGCGTGATGGCATTGATGAGTATGGGCAGACTCTCGGGCAGATAGTATTTACTGATGATTTGCCAGTTGGTTGCCCCCATGGCGTGAGCGGATTCTGTCAAGCCTGTCGGAATCTCAGTCAGAGCATTGGCGGTCAGTCGTGCCATAAAGGGAATGGCAGCAATGGCAAGCGGCACAATGGCGGCAGTCGTCCCCAAAGTCGTCCCAACCAGCAGGCGTGTCAAGGGTAATAAAATGATGAGCAAAATAATAAAGGGAATGGAGCGACCGACATTAATGACAACATCAAGAATGGCAAACAAAGGCTTATTCGCCAAAATCCGCCCCCTACCCGTCAAAAACGCCAAAAACCCAAGAGGCAGACCCACCAGCACCGAGATGAGGGTGGACATGAGTCCCATGTAGATGGTCTCATAAGTGGATTTATAGACCATTTTCCACATCTGTGGGGTCAGCTCATTCATGAAGTTCTGCACAATCTCATGCCACATAGCCTAGCACCCCAAATCCGACATGATGTTCTTTAAAAAAATCCAATGCTTCCATACAGGCTGTTTTATTGCCGATCATCTGGCTGATGGTCACACCAAACTTAACGCCGCCCACATAATCCATCTGAGATGTCAAAATGTTAAACGCCACACCAAACCGCCGTGTCGCTTCTGAGAATAAAGGGCTGTCCACAGATTTGCCACTAAACTCAAAGCGTATGACCGGATAGGTGTCATCTGATTCATGACTTTGTAACTTTGAGAGAAACTCATCAGGCAGGCTAACATGAAAAGTGGCTTGGATGAAGTCATAAGCAAGCTCGCTCTTGGGATTGGCGAAAATTTGTCCTACCGTGCCTTGCTCTACGACGACGCCTTTGTCAATGACGGCCACTTTATCACAAATGCGTTTGACCACGTCCATCTCATGCGTGATGAGTAAGATGGTAATACCAAGCTCGGTGTTGATTTTTTTGAGCAAGTCCAAAATCGCCCCTGTGGTGGCAGGGTCTAAGGCACTGGTCGCCTCATCACAGAGTAAGACTTTGGGGTCGGTGGCTAACGCCCGAGCGATGGCGACCCTTTGTTTTTGCCCACCTGACAAGCTAGAAGGATAGGCGTGATGGCGTTCGGATAAGCCAACCAGTGCCAAAAGCGAGCTCACTTTCTCTTCGATGATGTGTTTGGGTGTGCCAGACAGTTCAAGGCTTAGGGCGACATTATCAAACACGGTACGAGAGGATAAGAGATTAAATTGCTGAAAAATCATGCCAATGTTGCGGCGAGACTCTATCAGGGCACGGTTATCTAATGCCATTAAGTCCACACCATCGACAATAACCTGTCCTTGGGTGGGGCGTTCTAAAAGATTGACACAGCGAATGAGTGTGGATTTGCCAGCCCCTGAGGCACCAATGACACCAAAAATTTCACCCTTAGCGACCGTCAAATCGGTGGGATGTAGTGCGGTGAATGTATCAGGCTTGCTGTCTTTTTTGATGGCATAAGTTTTGCTCACGCCGTGTAGAGAAATCATAATGACGAATACATGTGTAAAATAGAGTATTATAACACGGATTAGGATAAGTGGGGCAATGTTTGGTAAATCCGATGTCAAACATGCCAATCAAAAGATGGGTGTTAGCTCCCTGTCTTGGCACCCACTAGGGGCAGCACCACCAAAAATCGTGTCTTGCCCTGCCATGTGTCGGTGTGAATAGAGCCGCCGTGAGCCTCAGCAATTTGGGCGACCAAGGATAATCCCAGTCCTGAGCCTTTTTTCTCCTGTTTAAGACGCACAAAGGGGCTAAATATGTCCTCTCTTTTGTCGCTTGGAATGCCCTGACCTTGATCGATGACTGCTAGCACGGCATAAACGCTTTTTTTGCCATCGTCCTTGTCTTTGTTGCGAGAGAGTAGTTTAAAAAAGGCATTGGCGTGCTTTTGTGCGGCATGATGATCAGCTGTCTGTTCGGCACTGGTATCGGTTGCTGCTTTATCTTCTGGGTCTTCTTGGGTATGTTCTGCACGCTCATCA
>JBHCFR010000049.1:0-3502 GCA_041801945.1 Moraxella sp.
AAACCAACAGCAAACAAGTTAATAATCAGCCCCCACAATGACACCTTACCAAAAAACAGCAGTGATATGGGAAGCATGGCGACAAAAAGATAGCTTTGCAACCTAAAAAAACCAACCAAACGGTTTTTTATGGGGATATGAGGCACTTGAAACTCTCGCTCACCGTAACTCATGAGCAGTGCCACCGCCACAAAAGACAGCCAAAACCCCACCTGCCACACCATCACAGGGTCAAGCCAAATCATGCTAAGCCCTACCCACATCAGCACCGACAAAGAGGATAAGGGTAGAGCCAAATAACCTGCAAATGCCACCGCCATCATCATGTACACCGTCCGCACCGCAGGCACATCAAAGCCTGTAAACAGGGCATAAATGAGACTCGTGCCAATCATAATCATGAGCCGAAACTGATGACGTGGTAAGTAATGATACCCTTGTGGAAACCTATCCATTAAATAGCACAGGACATGGCTAAGTATCATCGCCAAAAACACCACATGCGTCCCTGAGATGGCAAGCAGGTGGCTGATGCCGCCAAACTGATACAGATCTTTGGTTGCACGACTGATTAACGCCCTATCGCCTGTTAATAGAGCAAGTGTTACCGCCTTAGCCTGTCTTTTATCCTCACTTAGGGTGTGCCAATCCTTATAAAAATGGTTACGCAAGGTTTGGCGAAATTGCTCCAAATGCCCTGTCAAGCCAATATCGGATAAAGGCATCACCTCGCCATGAATCTCTAACATTCTTGCATTAGCGTGAATGTGGCGTGTGCGAAGCCAACGCTCCCCATCAAAGCCCGATGCACTAGTATCCATCGCAATCGGCGTGATGAATAAAGTCATGCGAGCCGTGGTATTAGGGGTGAGCTTGGTAAGTTTGTGTCGGCTTGGGTCATCCGTCTTACTTTTATTGGCAAAATTGGGCGCTTGCAATAAAACCGTCATCTGCTCTGGCAGGGGAGGCTTTAATTTAGGTTCGTCCGATGTCGCCGCAAATGGGTTAATGGCTTGCCTGTTCGCTTGGCTCGTCCTATTCTCTTCTGCCCCATCTTTAAAAGCCAGATCGGACAGCACGGCTTTTTGGCGATAAGACATGCCCTTATCATCAATACCATCACTGATTTGTAAGACAGTCACTGTCGCAGTGATGGTATAACCCTGCTTGGCAATGAGCTCAGCGGTCTCATCAAACGCTTGCTCGGTGCTAATCGTTCGTAGTGCGAATAACAGCAGTACAAAAGCACACAAGAAGAGGTTGGTGATAAATAATGCTGCAATCGCAAGGCGAGTTTTAGGGTAGAATTGGTTAAATTTAAAGCACAAAAAAGCACACCCTAATAAGAGCATGCTCATGACATAAAAACCCATTCCCTGCGTGGTATCCCAGCCAAAAAGCCGTCCGTCTATCGCCCCAACATCATGTCCAGACAGCACAGCAAGCACTGCAAGTACCGTCAAAGACACACCGATAAAAACACACCAAATCAAGACTTCATCCTAAATACGCATCATGGCGACGGGGTTTGGGGTGGCGTAGCATAAGATCAATCATTGCCAAGTCATCAGGATAGGTCAATTTAAGGTTGAATCGTGAACCCTGCACCAGCACAACCTGACCACCAAAATGCTCAAAGCCACTTGCCTCGTCAGTGATCATCAAATGATGATGAATCACATCATCCAACATCTTTTGTAAGGCGTGAAGCCTAAACACTTGTGGGGTCTGTGCCTGCCACAGCCCACGGCGATCTACGGTACGATCTATCACACCTGCCATCGCATCACAGGGGCTTGTCTCATCACTGCTTGCCTTATGGTTTTGGGCAAGTTTTAGTGTATCCACCACGGGTGTGGCAAGAGCTGCCCCAACGATTCTTGACGAAGCATCGTGGGTCATGGACTCTTTGTCTAACTCACGCACCACACCAATCAGGCGATGAACATCTGCTGTGGGCAGACAAGGTCTGGCACCATCATGGATGAGTACCCAAGCATTTGATGACACTCTCTGATGGATGCTATCCACACCTGCCTTTACCGATAAGAACCTCTCTGCCCCACCATGAGCGAAATGTATCGGTCCATCAAAGTCAAAAGGCAAAGAGGGTGCTATCTTATCATCTTTGGCGATGACGATGGTCAAATCAGTGATTTTGGGCATGTTTAAACAGGCCACACTATGCTCTAACACTGTCTTACCTGCCACCTGCATATACTGCTTAGGAAGATGGGTACCAAAACGACTGCCCTGTCCTGCCGAGACAATCAGGGCATGAATAGGCAGCTCATCGTGATGTCGGTTAGATGCATGATTCATGTGTTACTGCTCGCCTGTGCTACTACCCACATCAGTAAATGCATTCTCGCCCATACGCTCATCTATCAGTCCATCCACAGGCTCCGTTGCACCAATGCTGTCCACGCCGAGCGGAATCTCTCTGTCGCTGACAATGGGGGCAATTGACAGCTCCACAAATGTCTCGCCTGACTTAATCAGACCCAAATCAAGACGAGCGTGCTCCTCGATGGCACTTAGCCCTGACTTTAAATCACGGACATCGGCACGCAGGGTATCATTGGTTAGCTGCTGGGCGGCGTTTATTTTTTGTTGCTTGGCAAGCTCATCTTTTAGCTTTGCAAATTCATGATATCCAAATTCGCCATACCAATACTGACGCTGCAATGCCACCAAAACCACCACGCCAATCATTATCAGTAGCAAATAACTCAAAAAAGTAGGCGAAAAAGTCACGCCTACTTGTTTTGTGTTCTTTTGTGAGTCTGATGATTTTAGCTCACCAGCCTTCTTATCCGTCATATCAGCCACGCAGTCCGATGAATTCGGCACGTCCACGGAAACTTGCCGTCACCATTTGTTCTATACGCAAGAGTTGGTTGTATTTGGCGACACGGTCAGAACGGCACAGCGAGCCTGTCTTGATTTGCCCTGCGGCAGTCCCTACTGCCAAATCTGCGATGGTACTGTCCTCGGTTTCGCCTGAGCGGTGAGAGATGACGGTAGCATAGCCGTTTTCTTTGGCAAGATAAATGGCATCTAAGGTTTCGCTGAGCGTGCCGATTTGGTTAAATTTAATCAAAATGGCGTTGGCAATGTGCTTATCAATGCCTTCTTGTAGGATTTTTGGATTGGTGACAAATAAGTCATCGCCCACCAGCTGGACTTTTTTGCCCAGTTGTGCGGTCAAATACGCCCAGCCTTCCCAATCGCTCTCATCTAGTCCATCTTCAATAGAGATGATGGGGTATTGACGGCAAAGCCCTGCCAAGTAGTCAGAAAAACCTTGGCTGTCATAAGATTTGCCCTCGCCTTCTAGTACATATTGACCATTTTGATAGAACTCACTAGACGCACAGTCCAACGCCAGATAGATGTCCTGCCCTGCTTTATAGCCTGCTTTTTCAATGGCTTGCATGATGACAGTAATCGCCTCTTCATTAGAGCGTAAGTTCGGTGCAAAGCCACCTTCATCACCCAC
>JBHCFR010000050.1:0-6674 GCA_041801945.1 Moraxella sp.
ATAAGTCATCGCCCATTCATATAATGTCATATCATCATGAATATCTTTGACCACATGGGCAATGATTTTACCATTGTGTGTCAAATTAATATGCTCACCTTGCATAATGGCATTTTGTATGGCGATTGGCAAACTGCTAATTTCTATAATCATAGACGTCCTTATTGGTTTATTGGTGGGTCATATTACTTATAAACGCCCGCATTCTCTCCCCACATTTTACCCCTTTTGCCCTTTCAATCCCGCCGCTAACATCTACCCCAGCAATTTTATGGATTAGCTTAGGATTAGATGTGATTTGTCCGATGTTATCAGGTGTGAGTCCCCCCGCCAAATAAATGGGCAAAGGCGAGTTATCAGGGATTTTTGACCAGTCAAACTGCTCGCCTGTACCGCCATACTGTTTGGGGTGATAAGCGTCCAATATCACGCCACTTGCACCATATGCTTTTAGAGTGTCAATTTGTGTCAAAATATCAGAAGTCTGCCAGTCATCTTGCACCCGAATGGCTTTAATCCAGCGTTTATGTACCGATTTTGCAAGGGCGGCGCACGCTTGGGGTGTCTCATCGCCATGAAACTGGATAATATCAAAAGAGATGGTATCGGCAAGCTCTGTAAGCTCATCTTGCGAGACATTCACCACCAATGCCACCACGCTAACAAAGGCAGGCACAGACAGGGCAAGCCTTTGAGCGACAGTCCTATCCACATGACGGAGGCTAGGCGGATAAAACACCAATCCCACTGCGTCCACGCCTAAAGCCGCTGCTGTTTGGACGTCTTCGGTGCGTGTCAGTCCACAGAATTTCACAGATGGTCGCATTGGGTTCTCTTTGTGTGATGACATGGTTGTTTTTCAGGTATAAATCATCTAAATTACCACTATTTTCATGAATTGTCCATGAAATTATAGACATTTAATCATGGATGTTAAATTATTATTATTAAAACTAATTAAATACTAATTTTTTATGATGATTAATGAATAATCTCATGCATAAAAACCTTGTTTTTTCTTGTAAAAATCGTTAAGATTAAAATCCTCTGATGTATTTATCATTTTTTATGATTTAAATGAGTACTTTTTCATTGAGTCCCTTCTTAATGAAAACCATCATTAATCTTATCATTCTCAAACCCGCCAAAATTAAGGATTTTATCATGACCATCGAGTCCGCCGTCGCCAAGATTGAGCAGCATTATGCTCATCAGCCAGAATTCATCCAAGCCGTCAAAGAAGTCGCCATGACCATTGAAAGAGTCTACGCCGACAACCCCAAATATGAAGCCCTACAAGTTTTTGAACGCCTGTGCGAACCTGACCGCATCATCAGCTTTCGTGTCAACTGGGAGAATGACAAGGGCGAGGTGCAAGTAAACCGCGGTTGGCGTGTGCAATTTAGCAATGCCATCGGACCTTATAAAGGGGGACTGCGTTTTCACCCGACCGTCACTGAGGGAACATTAAAATTTTTGGGTTTTGAGCAAATTTTTAAAAACGCCTTAACTGGACTACCCATGGGCGGCGGTAAAGGTGGATCAGACTTTGATCCCAAAGGCAAATCCGAGGCTGAAATTCGCCGTTTTTGCTACGCCTTCATGCGTGAACTTTACAAAAACATCGGTCAAGACATGGACGTACCTGCTGGCGACATCGGCGTGGGCGGTCGTGAAGTGAACTACATGTTTGCCATGTACAAGAACTTGACACGCCAATTTGAGGGTGTACTCACTGGCAAAGGCGTGGGACATGGTGGTTCGCTCATTCGCACCGAGGCGACAGGTTATGGCTTGGTGTATTTCTTGGATAACATGCTCAAAGTCAATAACGACAGCCTAGAAGGCAAAACCGTTTTAATCTCTGGTGCGGGCAATGTCGCACAATACGCCGCCGAAAAATGTCTGCATTTGGGTGGTAAGGTCATCACATTCTCCGACTCCAAAGGCACATTGGTGGACAAAGAGGGTTTTACACAAGAGAAAATTGATTGGGTAAAATCACACAAAGAAAACGGCAAAGCCCTAGCTGACTATGTGGCAGAGTTTGGCGGCGAGTGGCTTGCAGGTCAAAGACCTTGGCAGTTTGACGCTGATGTTGCCCTGCCTTGTGCCACCCAAAACGAGGTGGATGCAGACGATGCAAAAGCCTTGGTTAAGCTTGGTGTCAAATATGTGGCGGAAGGCGCAAATATGCCGCTGACTGCCGAAGCCATTGATGTGGTGCGTGAGCATGGCGTCGCTTATGCCCCAGGTAAAGCAGCCAATGCTGGCGGGGTCGCTGTGTCAGGCTTGGAGATGAGCCAAAACTCGGTGCGTAAATACAAGTCGTTTGAAGATTTGGATTTAGAATTACAAAAAATCATGAAAAACATCCATGATAATGCCAAAGATGCCGCCGAAAATTACGGCACAACCGAAGGTGTGGTGGACTACATGACCGGGGCAAATGTGGCAGGTTTTATTAAGGTTGCTAATGCCTTAGTGGCTTACGGTTATCTCTAATTTGCCCATGGTCAGTTAAAATCCACCCAGAGCGTCCTCTGGGTGGATTTTTATAGTGGAATACCCTATTAGTAGCATATTCCAATTTTTACCTTGGTATGAGTTATGGGCTTTTATCAATTTGTCATGAGCCATTTGTTATCAGCCATGCTTCATTAGCCATAAAAAGATAGCACGCCCCTCCATCGGATGTGTAGGTATCTGCTACAATAAAACCCTCCTAATAAGCTGCTCTCTGCCTCGTAAACCATGAACCAACATCATCCATCAAGGTGTAAACCACAGGAATGACCACCAAACTTAAAAATGTGGATGTTATAAGACCCCCTAAGACCGCCGCTGCCATCGGACGACTAAAACTCGTATCAACATTGCCAAAGCTGATGAGTAGAGGTACCATACCTGCCCCCATGGCGATGGTGGTCATGACAATGGGTCTGGCACGCTTATGGCAGGCATCCATCACCGCATCAAAACGAGCAAGACCCTCTTCATCTTGGGCGATGATGGCATAATCTACAAGTAAGATGGAGTTCTTAGTGGCAATACCCATGAGTAGAATAAACCCAATCATCGCAGGCATGGACAGGCTTGCGCCCGTTAGAATCAGTCCCACAAACGCCCCACCAATGGATAAAGGCAGTGCCATCAAAATCGTAAAAGGCTGCAACAAGCGATGAAAGAGCAAAATGAGCACGCCTAGAATACAAAATATCCCCACACTCATGGCGATGATAAAGCCCTCAAACAGCTCCGCCATATTTTCAGCTTGACCCTCATCTTTGGTCTGTACGCCATTGGGTAAGTTATGAAGTATGGGCATGGCTTTGACGTCGCTGACAAGCTCGCCCACCGTCACACCATCTTTGGGGAAGACAGTAATCTTGACCGCCCTCTCACGATTTAGGCGGCTCACCGATGATTCACCCGTGCCAAAATGCAAATCCGCCACTTCATGCAGACGAACCTCTCCCTTGGCACTTGGCACGACAAGACGACCGAGCTCATCCAAACTTCGCTTGTCGTCATCAGACAGGCGAATGACGATTGGGATTTGGCGAGTATCTAAGTTGAGTTTGGGCAGTGCTTGATCATAATCCCCCATCGTCGCCACTCTAAGCGTGGTGGCAATGTCGGTGGTGGTCACGCCTTTGTCTGCCATCATCAGTGGCTTGGGCGTCACGGTCAATTCAGGCTTTGGCAGTGAGGTGTTGCTCGTCACGTTGGCGACACTCCCTAGCTGACGAGCCTCTTTGATGATGGTCTTGACCACCTCATCTAACACACCTTTTTGGCTGCTCATGACCGAAAAACCATAACCCGACTCCGCTCCGCTGCCCTCTATGCCCACACTAAAACGAGCAGAAGGCACGTCTTTTAGGGCGGCATTCATGGCAGACTCTATGCTCACTTTATCAGGTCTGTCACCACGCTCATGCAGGATAACATCCAAAGCTGCTTGATTGACCGATCCTGCCTGAATGCTGCTAGGATCGCCCGTGCTTTGCCCCCCACCCACCGTAATCAGCACCTGAGAGACGCCCTCCACACTCATGACCTTATCTTTTGCCATGGCGGCAATCCTCTTGGTGTCCTCTAGGGTGGCATCAGGGGTTAGCTCAATAGAAACCTGAGTTTGGTTTGCCTCATCCACTGGTATGAATGCGGTCGGTAGCAGTGCTGTCAGTAACAACGAACCCATAAAAAACGCAAAGGTCGCCACCATCGTGATCAGTCTATTTGACAGTGTCCACTTAACTATGTTTAGGTAAATTTTCATGATGGCAGAAGTTGGCTTATCGTGATGCTTTATGGGTTTTAGCATATAAGCCGCCATCATCGGTGTAATCAGACGAGCCACCACAAGTGAGATGAACACCGAAATCGCCGCCGTCCAACCAAATTGCCTAAAAAACTGCCCCACCACGCCGCTCATGAACGCAGTCGGTAAAAACACCGCAATGAGCGTAAAAGTCGTCGCCACCACAGCCAGTCCAATCTCATCGGCCGCCTCCATCGCGGCTTCATAGGGCGTCTTACCCATGCCCAAATGTCGGACGATGTTTTCAATCTCTACAATGGCATCATCCACCAACACCCCAATCACGAGCGTCAAAGCAAGCAATGAAATCATGTTCAAGCTAAATCCAAAAACCCACATCACAAAAAAAGTAGGAATGATGGATAAAGGCAACGCTGTGGCTGCCACCAAAGTCGCTCGCCAATCTCTTAAAAAGACAAATACCACAATCACCGCCAGCACACATCCCTCGATGAGCATTCTTAACGTGGCGTGGTAGTTTTCTTCCACAGGCTTGGCGTAATCGGTGATTTTCTCTATTTTAATACCCTCAAAATCACGCTCTATCTTGGCAATCTCCTCATCCACCGCCGATACGACCGCCACCTCTCCTGCCCCTTTGGAGCGAGTGATGTTGAACGCCACAACATTTTTACCCTCAAACTCGGCAACGGAGGTGATTTCGGCGTGTGAATCCCTAATATCAGCGATTTGACCCAGTTCCACCACACCTGTGGCGGTCATGATTTGTAGCCCTGCCAAATCCTGCATGTTATCGCCCATACCTCGCACCCGAATGGTTTGGGTTTGATTGCCGACTTTCGCCTCCCCTCCTGAGGTGTCCTGCCATTTGGCATAAATCTGTGATGATAACTGACTGATGGGCAGACCAAGCGATGAGAGCAAATCAGGCTTTGGTAGGACATGAATTTGACGTTCTATGCCGCCGATTCTGGCAATGCTGCCCACCCCTTGAATGTTGGACAGTCTGCGAGTCAAAGCATCATCGACGAACCACGACAGCTCACCTGCCGTCATGTTATCAGAAGATACAGAATAGGTGACCACAGGAAACCCTGAGGTTGAGGCTTTGGAGATGATGGGCGAATCGGCAGCCGCAGGCAAATCTCCTTGAACCTCGCTGACCGCTGAACGCACGTCATCTAAGGCTTCATTAGAGTCCTTTTCTATCTCAAACTCGGCAAGTACCGTGACTGCCCCTGTCTGTAAGGTGGTACGCAGATTCTTGACGCCTTCGATATTGGCAAGTTTATTCTCTACTTTCTTGGCGATGTCGTTTTCAAGCTGATCTGGGGTCGCACCATTTAAGGTGATGGTGGTGATAATGACAGGAAAGTCAATGTCAGGGAAGTTCTGCACTTTCATCGCACGAAAGCCAAACACACCTAAGAGCACTAGCAAGCTAAACAATAAAATCGCCACCAATGGGTTTTTGATGGAATAAGCTGAAAAATTCATCATCGCCCCTTATGGATGGTTATTGCTTGGTGCTGTGGGGCTTTGTGATGAACCCTCCTGTACGACCATCACTTTTACCCAATCATCATCAGACAGAAAATTCACCCCATTTGCCACAATCAAAATATCCGGCGGCAAATCTGTCGCCATGCGATCGCTCTTCCTATCTAAGATGGTGATTTTTTGACGTTTGACTTGATAGATGTCCGCTTTGTCCCCTTTTGCCAATTGCCATACATAATCATAACCATCACTACTCATGACTGCCGAGATGGGAATGGTAAAGGCGCGTTTATGTCCCAAGACAAACTTGCCCGTCTGGTACATGCCTGCTTTTAGGGTGGCATGGTAAGGCAGATTGACGTGCACGATGAGCTCACGCCCTTGATTGGTGGTTGGAGATAAGTGTGAAACCACCCCTGTAATCACGTCATCGCCAACGCTAATCTGGGCAACCATGCCCTGCTGTATCTGACTGACCAACATGGGATTGATGGTAGCTTGCCATTCTAGCTGACCGTTTTTAATAATGCTAAACAGCGACCCTGCTGCACTCATGCCCACCTGAGCGGTTTTTGCACTGATGACCCCAGAGACAGGTGCTTTGATGTGGGTGTCTGTCAAGGTTTTTTGGGCGGTGCTAAGACGCGCCTGACTGGCACGATGATTGGCTGTCGCCTGAGCAAGTGCTGTGCGATAGCTGTCCACCTGCTGACGGCTGATGGCATCTATCTTTAAAAGTGGCTCAACCCTAGCCAAATCAGCCTGAGCCTGAGCAAGTGCCGCCTTGGCACTTTCTAAATCGGCACGAGCTTGGGTGACATTATCCATCATGGCACCATCATCTAAGACGGCAAGTGTTTGCCCTGCCTTGACCGTATCGCCCACG
>JBHCFR010000051.1:0-3730 GCA_041801945.1 Moraxella sp.
AGCCCATCGCCCACACTCATCGCCGACAAAAAATCCTCAATGGTCACCGCCTGACCGTCATAACTGCGAAAATACTCATCGGTGCCTTGACGAAATTTATCCCTGCCCAATAACGTGGCAATCATACGCACGATTTCCGCCCCTTTTTCATAGACGGTGGCGGTATAAAAATTATTAATCTCCACAAAACTCTCAGGGCGTACAGGATGAGCGAGCACTCCTGCATCCTCAGGGAACTGCGTGGCTCTCAAAGTCGCCACATCCTCAATGCGTTGCACCGCAGGCGACCGCTGACTGGCTGAGAAACACTGATCACGATAGACCGTAAAACCCTCTTTTAAGCACAGCTGAAACCAATCACGGCAAGTAATGCGATTGCCCGTCCAGTTATGAAAATACTCATGGGCGATGACCGATTTGACATAAAAACTGCGTTCGTCCGTGGTCGTCTCTGGCGTGGACAGTACACAAGAGGTGTTAAAGATATTTAGCCCCTTATTTTCCATCGCCCCCATGTTAAACTGCCCTGTGGCGACAATCATGTAGCGGTCAAGATCATAGGCACGCCCATAATGCTCCTCATCCCACGCCATCGCCTCTTTTAAGGCGGTCATGGCGACATGGCATTTTTGGACATCATGAGGCGTGGCATAGATTTCAAGCAGTACCTGACGCCCCTCGATGGTCGTATAATAATCGGTCAAGACATCCAGATTTGCCACCACACAAGCGAACAGATAGCTTGGTTTTTTGGTGGGGTCGTGCCAGATGGCAAAGTGTCGGTCATCGCCGACATCGCCCTTTTCCACCAAATTACCATTGGCAAGCAGCGTCATAAACCGCTTGTCCGCCTCCACTCGGGTGGTGTATTCGCTCAGCACGTCAGGGCGGTCAGGGAAAAACGTGATTTTGCGAAAACCCTCAGGCTCGCACTGAGTGACGAACATGGTGTCCGCCCCAGTCCCTGCTTGATACAGCCCCTCCAAGGCGGTGTTGGTGTGCGGTGTGATTTTCACCTTGGTGGTGATGGTAAAAGGCTCTGCCGTCACGTCTGTGATGTCAATGGTGAGTGTCTCGTCGTCTTGATGGTATTGCGTGCTGGTCAGTGGCACCCCATTTAGAGCAACCTCGAGCAGCACCAGATCACGCCCGAACAGTGTCAGCGTGTCTTGATTCTCGCTGCTTGGGTTTGCCCAAACCGTCAGCGATGCCCTCACCTCTGCCCACGACTCAAACAGGCGAATGTCAAGGTCTATCTTATCCACCAAAAAGGCAGGTGGCGTATAATCGGCGAGATAAATTTTTGTTGGGGTGGGGGCGGGTTTTGTGATGTCGGTCATGGCTGCTCAGTATGGTTGATTGATTTGGTTGATTGGCGTGATGGCTTGATATGATAATAAGAACATATAGGCGTGATAAAAAAATGAATTTACCAAAATAAACACACCATACTATCAAATTTTTCGCCCTAAAAAAAGACCGCCCCACCCCCAAAACCATCAATACAGCCGATTTTTGTTAAAACGAGCCAAATTAAGCCTTCATCGCCCTATTTATCCCCCGTTCTATCCTCCCGTTGCTGCCATGATTACATAATTTTACATAAAGTCATCTTGAATTGACTTTACCTCCCCCCTCCCCCGAGATTTATAATAAATAAACGGTTGTTTTATGACAATTTAACAGGTTTTTTGCTCTGATAAAGTCACGATGAGAGCTTTATGACCATACCTTGATGACTGGCTATGACTGGCTTAGCTTGCTTTTATCACTTTGCTCTTTATCTCATCACGTTTAGCTTGTCATTGTTAACTCATCACTTTTGGCTGACCATTTTTAACCTAACTTAGGAGATTGATATGACCCTTTTAAAATCCACCCTGCTGATGGGCACGCTCATCATCAGTACTGTTGGTGTTGCTGGCGACTGGACGCCCTTATTAAAGGGCATGCAAGAAAACTGCGATTTTTCCGGACATGAAGATCAGATTGATGAGTTTGTTAAAAATTCAAAAGCCGCCCCCAAGGCACTACAAGCCGACATCGTCAAAAACACCACCGTTTACCAAAGAGCAGAAGATGGTAAAGTGGTCACTAAAAAATACTGCGAGCAAGAGGATAACTATTGTTTTGTTGAGCGTAAAATCACCCTAAAAAATGCCCAAGCCTTTGGTGTGCCCATTCGTGAGATTATCAGTGGTGGTGGCCATGAATATAGTGAATTTCAAATCGCCTTTGCCAATAATCGCTTTGAGCAGATTTTACCGAAGTTTTGGTTTAACGATGGCGACAGAACTTGGCATTATGGCGACTATTTTGCAGTAGTGCGTGATAGCCGTAATGACAGACACTTTGATGTCCCTTATCAAGACGTGAAAAAATACGAAGCAGATCGTGAGCGATACGATATAACAAAAAGCACGCCAACCGAAGTTCAATGGAACGACGGCGCTTTTAATTATTTCTCTGTTGATAAAAAGAAAAAAACCATTGCTTGTAGCAGAGCTGTTTAATGATAATCACCCACCAGACCGCTGATGGGTGGTCTGGTATATTTCCTTAAAGTCCCCAACGTAGCCGAACACGCTTATTTGGCACTTCAAACATCCTACTTGATGACATTATTTTACAGACGATTACTTTGATTGTCTTTACGAGCCCCTCATCACCGCCTACAATAGCCACATGACTTTTTGACTTTTTGCCCATGTCAATGAGCGATGACTGACGTGCAACGATGTGAATGTTTGGCTCTCATTGTCATCCTCTTGGCATGATGATTTGGTTCATTTTCATTGGAGGTTCACATGACCCTTTTTAAATCAAGTCTCATGATAGACACACTCATCATCAGCACTGCTGGTATTGCGGCGATTGGACGCCCCTATTAAAGGGCATGCAGGACAACTGCAACATTGGCAGTAAGATTCATGAGATTCTTGACAATCCAAAAGCCGCCCCCAAGGCACTACAAGCCGACATCGTCAAAAACACCACCGTTTACCAAAGTGGCGACAAAGTCGTCAGTAAAAAATACTGCCAGCGAGCGGATGTCATCCACTGTGATGTCGCACAAAAAATCACCCTAAAAAACGCCCAATCCTTTGGTATTCCCATTCGTGGGATTTGTGCCTTTGAGGGTTATGGACGTCACGAGACGGGCGTGGTGTTTAGGAATAACCGCTTTGAGCGAATTTTACCGCAATTTTGGTTTAGGGATTCGGCAGGGAGAGTTTGACATCATGGCGACTATTTGCAATTGTTCAGGACCATCGTGATGGTAGGGTGTTCAAGGTTCCCCATCAAGACTTAAAAAAATACGAATCAGAGACTTCTGGATAATATGACATCACCACAAAAAGCACCCCCCAACCCTGACAGCTTGGCAAGACGATGTTATGCTTTATTCTTTCTTTGTTGATAAGAAGAACAAAAGCATTGCAGCAGCAGCAGCGGCGTATGAGGCACTTTATTGGGTTTTAAAGCACCACAAACCCCAAAAATCCGCCCAAGTCGCCTAAAAAACCCCCTAAAATGACTTGCCAATGCCTTTTAATTTTGTCATCATAATGCATGGTTTTTTCACTTTATTTTGCAAATTGTCATTAAGCAGCAAACTGTGATAAAATGATGTTAGTCTCAAACGGTTTATTTTTACAAAGGAGCGTTTATGCTTACCTCTAAATTTTCAAAAGCCCTCGTGTTGGCATTGACCGCAGGCACGCTTGCC
>JBHCFR010000052.1:0-3285 GCA_041801945.1 Moraxella sp.
AGATGATCGTCGGTGCCACAGGGGAGACCGATTTACAAGTGGTGAGTCTTGCCAGTCATTTTTATCAAAAATACGACCTAAAACGCGTGTATTATTCAGGCTATGTGCCTGTATTGGCGGACAAAAATCTGCCTGCGTTGGGGACGCCTGTGCCGATGGTGCGTGAAAATCGCTTGTATCAAGCTGACTGGCTCATGCGATTTTATGGCTTTGCGGCTCATGAGATTGTCAGTGCCGATCAGCCCTTTTTGGATTTAGATTGCGATCCCAAGCTGGCATGGGCGATTCGTCATCGTGAACATTTTCCTGTGCACATTCAAACCGCCCCTTATGAGATGATCGTTCGCATTCCCGGCATTGGCATCAAGACCGCCAAAAAAATCATCCAAGCAAGACGTTTTGGCAATCTTAGCTTAGAGCACATCAAGCAAATGGGGGCGGCGGTCAATCGTGCCAAATATTTCATCGCTTTGTCTGGCAAAAACGAGCATCTGGCTCATTTAACCAAAGATAATTTTAAAGACATCATCATCGCTCAGACCCAAAGCAAATTTAAAGACGAACGCACAGGGCAGCTGTCTTTATTTTAGGGTTTTGGGTTTTTAGGGTTTGACGGCATGGATTTATTTTACCAAGCACCACCAGAGACAGATGCCGCCAACAGAGTCATCTTCGTTCATGAGAGTGATTTTGAAGGGTGGCTAAGTGCCGTCTTTGCTTGTTATGAGTTAAAACACACCCATAACGCCATCTTGGCATACCGTCATCAATACACCGCCGAGCTCTTAGATGACGTCATTGAGATTGCCACCGATGCCGATAAGTCCGAGCGAGTGCTCGCCAAACTCTGTGACAGACTTGGCAAAAAAGGCATGGGCATGCTCATCAAAGCCAACTTATCCGAACTCAAAGATGCCCCAACTGTCATGTTTGAAGTCGTCAAATACGCCCTAGATTATCCCAAGCGAGCGGTACTTGGCGATTATGGTCATCCAAGCGTGCTAAGACTGCATCAGATTCTAAAATCGGTTCATCGTGAACGTCATCGCATGACGGCATTTGTACGTTTTGAGCACACGCTAGATGGCGTGTATTTTGCCAAAATTAATCCTGATTTTAATGTGCTGCCGCTCATCGCCCCCCACTTTAAGGCACGTTACCAAGACCAAGATTTTGCCATCTACGACATTCGCCGTGGCTATGGCATTTTATCAAGACAGGGGCAAAGCGGCTATCAAACCATCGTTGGCATAGATGATGCCATTTTAAATGACAGCAGTCAGGTATGGAGCGATCATGAAGCTCGCTATCAGCGGTTTTGGCAAGGTTATTTTCATCATGTGACCATCAAAGAACGCATCAATCCTAGACTTCATAAGCAGTATTTGCCAGTACGCTATTGGCAATATCTGTCAGAAAAACAGGTGCGTGGCGATGAAGATTTTTTGAAAAAACAGCGTTAGCCCTTGCTAAGGTTGTTCGTATGTTCTTGCTAAGGTTGGTGGCATGTTAAACTCGGATGCGTCGCCATATCCACCCTGCCCATGCTAATCATGACAACACAAACGCCGCCCCTGCCGCTGCGTGTAAGATTGCTGTGTCAAATAGCGGTAATGCCACATCGTCTTGATGGATTGGCAGCCCAATCTCAGTGCAGCCCAAAATCACGCCTTGTACGCCTTGGGTTTGTAAACTGGCGATGATGTCCAAGTAACGCTGTCTTGATGTTGGACTTACCACCCCAAGGGTGAGTTCATCATAAATAATGCGGTGAATGGCATCTTGTTCACTTAGCGTTGGCAGTACGCACTCAATGTCAAACGTTGCTAATCTGTCCTTATAAAAGGCTTCATGCATGGTAAACGCCGTGCCCAGTAAGGCAACTTTGTGCACACCCTTTGCCAGTATCGCCTGTGCGGTCGTGTCAGCAATGTGCAAAAATGGCACGTCAATATTCGCCATGATGTCATCAGCGACCTTATGCATGGTGTTGGCGGCAAGCACGATGGCATCTGCCCCTGCGTGCTAGTAGTGTGCGTGCTGCCTGCACTAGCACCTGCCCTGCCTTTTGCCAATCGCCATCACGCTGATATTGGGCAATCTCTTCAAAATTCACGCTATACACGAGCAAAGGTGCAGACGCATTACCGCCAGACGCTCATTAACCAAGCGGTTAATCGTCTCATAATAAACCGTGGTGCTAGCAGGCGACATGCCACCGATGATGCCTAGGGTTTTCATACAGATTTCCTTGTTGTTCATTCTAAGTCAATCCATTCTAACCGCTTTAAAAAACAAAAACCAGCGATTGCCAGTTTTTGTTATAAAAGCAAGGCTGCACTCAATCAAATATATAATTTATATACGCACTCATCTTATCTAGTGTAATAAAATTCAAGCCATACATCGCTGTCATGGACTGTGCCTGAACAATGGTCAAATCAGTTGCCATCACGGAAAAATGATTGGTTTGAAGATTCATTTTTTTGCACAAGTTCAGATATTTATTCAAATCATGGCGAAACTCACCCGTTTTGCACTCAATGACATATAATTCATTACGCTGATTAAGAATCACCACATCCAGTTCGTGCTTATCGCCGTTGGCAAATTCAATTTTTACTCCGCGTGCACAATGAAACTTTGGCTTGGCTTGCATATGAGCAACCTTATCCAAAGTCTTTGCTAACGCATACCATTCTAGCCACCCACCCATAAAAAATTGGCGAATAGGACTGGCGTTTTGTAGGGTAACATTGACTTTTTTGCTGTCCTTAAAATAGCGATAGCGAGAAAATAAGGCGTGCTCATAAAAACTACGAAGGATGCGATTAATGAGTTGTCCTTCTTTTTGTGAATATTTGCTTAGGTCAAAATTTACCCCTGTATGATTTTTTTGGTAAGCAAAAGATAATTGCCCCATCACCTTAACCATCAATGCGTAATTATCGCCGATGGCAATTGCCGCCTCATCATAATAACCGCTGGTATTGACCGCTTGATAATCAAAAGTTGCTTTAATGTATTTGGCTTGAAAAAATTTTCGCAGCGGCTCGTGCTGCTCCTTGGTTGCCAAAAAGTCTGTTTGTAGCAGATTGACATCATTGATGGCATCGTAGCTGTCATTTTGGCTGTTGTCGGTGTGGTTATCTGCTTCATCAATAAAATCCCAACCGTCAGACTTTCCGTTTGCCAATTGGCTCTTGTATTCATCAATCTGTACGTTCAAATGACGAATTTGCACTTGTGATTTTTGTAATAAACCAAACAAATGCCTAGCAAAAT
>JBHCFR010000053.1:0-6265 GCA_041801945.1 Moraxella sp.
AAAGCTGCACCGCCACCTGCTGACTTTATTGCTGTCTCTCCGTTTAACATGGCAGGGCTTGCCTTTATCATCGCCCTAATGGGCTGGATGCCGACTCCGCTAGAATTCTCTGCCATCTCATCTGTCTGGACTGCCAAAAAGATCCGTGATGATCACCCCACTCGTGAGCAAGGTCTGCTTGACTTTAATGTCGGCTACATGACCTCAGCCATCTTGGCATTGTTTTTCTTGGCATTGGGTGTATTCGTTCAGTATGGCTCAGGACAAGAGATTGTCATGCAAGGCGGTGCTTATGTTGGACAATTAATACAGATGTACACCAGTACCATCGGTGAATGGTCACGCGGATTGGTCACCTTCATCGCCTTTTTGTGTATGTTTGGTACTGTCATTACCTGTGCCGATGGTTATGGGCGTGCCAATGCCGAATCTTTTACTTTGGTCAGCGGTCGCACTCCAACAAGCAAGACCACGCTGTTTTGGACAACTTTCACCATCATCACAGGGTTTATTTTAATCACTTTCTTTATGGGGCAGATGGCAACGCTACTAAAATTTGCCATGATTTCTGCTTTTGTGACCGCTCCGATTTTTGCTTATTTGAATTATTCACTCATCAAATCTCATGGCAAATTAAGTCCCATGATGAACATTTATGCCATCTGCGGCATCGTGTTCTTGACAGGATTTGCAGGGCTGTTTTTATTGCAGTTCTTTAACATCATCGGCTAACACACCGGTCATGTTTTGATAAATTAGGACTTGGCAATCTTGGGGTATCATCACCCCTGTTTGCCAAACCTTGATAATTTGTTATAATTTGCCAATTTTAATCAATTTGGGTGTATGAAGATGACGTCTCGTATGTTGGTGTTCATCCTAGGCTTAGGCATGACACTTAGTGCCTGTCAAACACTACCGACCACCCCACACCTGCCCAAAAGCACAGAGCTGACAAAGCGAGTTCATCTTACTCATGAAGAGATTTCAACCTTACAACGAACCCGCCCAAAAAGCCCTTCACTAAACACCGTCATTGATGAGCAAACGGGATTTCATCCCGCCTTATCAGGCTATTACCCCATTGCCACCGGTGCCAATGCCTTTGCTGCTCGCAGTATCTTGTCAGACATGGCAAGCCACACCATTGATGTGCAGTACTATATTTGGCATGATGATGAAGCTGGTATGCTCATGTTAAAAGATCTGTGGCAGGCGGCAGAGCGTGGCGTACTCATCAGGCTTTTGCTTGATGATTTTAATGGCAATCCAAATTTGGACAAGCAGCTTGTCCGATTTGCCAAGCATCCCAACATCTCTGTGCGTGTGATTAACCCTTTAATCTATCGGCAGCATCGCTTCATAAACTATCTCACCTCCCCTGTGCGTATCAACAAACGCATGCACAACAAAAGCATCACGTTTGATAATCACCTGAGCATCATTGGTGGGCGAAATATTGGCAATGAATATCTTAATAATGATAAAAATAACCACTTTGCAGATCTGGACGTGCTGCTAATCGGCAGTGTGGTCGGCGACATCACCAAAAGTTTCAATGAATATTGGCAATCGCCCACTGCTTATGACATTGAGACACTGGTAAGCGAGCCCCAAGAGGACATAGGTCAGTCAGCCGCCGATGTATTTAGCCAAGATGATCTTGCAGGCAAAAATGCCACGAGCAATGAGCGTGCTTTACGCACCTATCGTGATGCGGTGGCAAGCTCCACCATTGGTCAGGATTTGTTAAATAAAAAAGTGCCCTTTCGCTGGGCAAGTGTTCATTTTTTGGCAGATGATGCGGTCAAGCTGGACGTCAATGCAGGCAAAAACAACACCAAAGACGGTCATTTGGTCAGTAAATTACGCCAAGAGCTCGGTCGCCCCAAAGAGCGTCTTAGCATCATCTCCTCCTATTTTGTCCCCACCAAGGAGGGGGTAAATACCCTAACCGCCCTAGCGCGTGATGGGGTCAGTATCAGCATTCTCACCAACTCGTTTGACGCCACCGATGTTGGTTCGGTACACGCAGGTTATGGTCATTGGCGTAAAGAGCTGTTATCCTCAGGTGTCAAAATCTATGAGCTCAAATCCACCGCCAAAAACATGAGCGAAGATGAAAATAAACTTTGGCGAACCAAGCGCGTGACCACCACCGCTCTACACGCCAAAGCCTTTGCTGTGGATGGTGAGACGGTGTTTGTCGGCTCATACAATATTGACCCTCGCTCAGCGAATATCAATACTGAGCTTGGCGTCATGATTTATGATGAAGAGTTGGCACATCAGCTGCATAACGCCCTAAATAACGCAGGCGATAACAACAATCGCCAAATATTACATCAGGTCTATGAAGTCCTACTGGTGGATGGCAAATTACAATGGAAAACCCTAGAAAATGGCAAGGAACTCATTTTTTATCACGAACCCAACATGAATGCTTCTGAGGGGGTTGGCGTGATGATCATGAGCTGGCTACCCATTGATTGGTTGTTATAACGCCCAATCGTCATCTAATGTACGGTTTATGATGAAATAAAAACAGTGATGCCTGATGTCACCATTTTTGGTGTCTGATAAAAAGAGTTGCTATTTTAGCCCATGTCTAGTACATTATCCCAAAATCACCCCACAACATTCTCATGCCAAACACCTCCTTATCCCCTCATCATTTTCGCCTAATCGCCATCACCGCTTGTGTCACTGCCTTGGCGTTTTTTGATTATGCTCTGGTGTTTTTTTTACAAAAAATCATGGTGGTCAATTTTTTTGGTGAACATGCACTGCCATGGCTTAATATCGTCCCCACCGTGGGTCTGTTCTTGGGGGCGTACATCGCTCATCCCATCGGTGGTTTTTTGTTGGGGCAGTATGGGGACATCAATGGCAGACGAGCCGTGTTGTCTTTGAGCTTACTGGGTTTGATTATTTTTACCCTCATCATGGCTTTTTTGCCAACCCATGACTATTTTGGGTTATTTGCCGTTATTTTGTTCACACTTACCCGTTTTGGACAGGGTTTGGCTTATGGCAGTCAAATCCCCTCTGCTCTGGTACTCATGACCGAGCAGCTGCCCATCAGATACGTCGGTTTTGGTTGTGGTGTCATATTGGCAAGTATCTTAGCAGGGCTGATACTGGTCAAATTTTTGGTGGCTTTTTTGGTGGATAACCTAAGTCATGTTGATATGGTCAGTTATGGCTGGCGAATACCTTTCTTGGTTGGGGCTCTACTCTCTATCGGAGCTTTGTACGCCCTAAAATCCTTAGAAGAAGTGCCAATTGACACCCAAATCAAAGACCGCCAAGGACAGGCAGGACACACACTAAGTGCCATGAGCTTTGATGGCTTAACCCAAAAACAGATTCAAGAGCTAGCAGATAAGAACATTTTTTATCATGATAAACCCACCATTGCCAGTCATTCTCTTATCAACATCATCACCAAAAATCGTCTGTCTAGCCTGATTCCTGCTGTTCTTGCTTCATGGATTGTCCTTAGCGTGTTCATCGTCATCGCCATACTGCTGCCAGACCTTTTGGACATGAACTTCGTCATTGCAGAGGAGGAACTCATCTTTGGCTCTGGTATTAGTACGCTGTTTATGATGATTGGCTGCGTGTTCTATGGCTATCTGACAGACAGGATGAATGTGGGTAAAGTCATGATCGCAGGGGGGGTTTTTCTTATCATCACCACCTCGCTCTTTTTTGTACAGATACGATTGGGCAGCAGTTTTTTATTGATATGGTCAGCATTATTGGGTTTCTCAGGAGGCATGGTTGCTACCTTGCCTGCGGTATTGGCTCGCCTATTTCCCAGCAAAATTCGCCTGACCAGTGTCGCCCTCACTTACAATGTCACCTATGTCTTCGTGGCAGGGGGCATGCCGACACTGCTGACGCTTGCCACATTTTACCTGCCACTTGCTCCTGCCTTATATCTGTTATGGGTGGGATTAATCGCGATATTTCTCAGCTTTTATATCTATTATCTGCCCCGAAGTGAGCGAGACATCGCCAGATAACGGTTGGACGCTAAGCCATTCTGTCAAGCTGGTTTGCTTAGATTTGGTTGTTTAGGCTGTATTCATCGGGCTGTATTCATCGGGCTGTTTTAATTGGGCTGTTTTAATTGGGCTTCCTTAGTTCGTGCCACTTCAAAGCTAGGACGAGCTTCACAAAAACGCAGCCAATTATGGATATTTACCCATTCATCAGGCAGCTGACCTGAGCTTTTCATTTTGGCAATCCCATAATACATGTGAATGTCCACCGCACTAAATTTGCCCTGCCCTGCCCCTGACAGATAATGGCGATTTGCCAGATGTTCATTCATCAGAGTCAATGCTTTATGGACGTTTGGCGAGATGATTAGACTCTCTACTCTTTTTTGAATGGTGCGTGCCACAGGGCGAATGAAAAAGGGTGCTTTTTGGGCGGTTTTGGCAAAAACAAGCCTCATGACCAAATTGGGCATGAGCGAGCCCTCGGCAAAATGAAGCCAAAAGGTATGATCCTCCCAAGCATCATCATCGGCGGGGGAGAGCTCGCCATTGACGTCATAATATCTAAGCAGATATTCGGCGATGAATCCAGATTCTACCAGTACTCGCCCACGCTCATCATCCACCAAAATCGGTGCTTTGCCCATGGGGTGAATGTCTGCCATCGCTTTTGGTGCCAAAAAGTTCTTATTTCGCTGATGTGTGACGACGCGAAAAGGTGTGCCATACAAGGCGTTCAATTCGCATAATAACCACAAGATACGAAAAGAGCGAGAGTCATTGAGGTGGTGTAGTGTGAACATAAATTCTCCTAGATATTCATTATTGAGGGTAAGACTGGGTGTCTCATGGTGTTTTATAAAGCACCCAAAATTATCTTGTCTGATAAAAAAGACGAACTTTCATCCGCCTTTTTGTCTTTTACTCATGATTGTCTTCTTGATGAACCTCTTGTGGGCTGCCCTCTTGGTTTGGGGTTTCTGGCATGAGTTCATGCTCGCCCTCTATCTCATCACCAATCTCTTCATGCTCCACACAAGCCAATCCCACCAACGTCTCACTCTCGCCGATACGAATCAAACGCACGCCTTGGGCGTTACGTCCCGCTGTGGCAATCTGTGCAACAGGCGTGCGAACCAGCGTGCCTTTGTCAGAAATCAAAATCACGTCCTTATCCGCCGTGACCGCCACCGCCTTGACCAGCTGACCGTTACGCTCGCTGGTCTTGATGGCAATCACCCCTTGACCACCTCGTCCCTTGGTCGGATAATCGCTGATCGGTGTACGCTTGCCATAGCCATTCTCACAAGCACACAAAATCTCGCCCTCTTTTGGTGCGACCACCAGCGAGACCACACGGCTGACTGCCACCACGCTGTCATTATCGGCATCATCAGTGTCATCCTCACTGATTTCTTCGTCGTCTAAGCCCAAATTGGCAAGCAAGCTGACACGGATACCACGCACGCCTTTGGCTGTACGCCCCATGGCACGAATGGCGGATTCTTTAAAACGAATGGCTTTACCTTCATTACTAAACAGCATGATTTCCTGCTCGCCATCGGTCATTGCCACACCAATCAAGGTGTCGCCCTCCACCAAGTCAATGGCACGCAGCCCATTGGCTCTAAGATTGGCAAATTGTGATAACGCCACACGTTTGACCGTGCCGCTGGCGGTGGCAAAAAACACAAATTTACCCTCATCAGACAGGCTCTCAACAGGCAAAATCGCGGTCACGCTCTCATTGTTCTCAATGTTGATGAGATTCACCAAGGGTCGTCCTTTTGAGCCACGAGAGGCTATCGGCACTTCAAAACCACGCAAACTAAACACACGCCCTGTATTGGTAAAGCATAAAATATGAGCATGGGTGCTGGTGACCAACAAATGCTCAATCACATCATCCTCTTTCATGCTCGTGGCGGATTTGCCTTTACCGCCTCGTTTTTGGGCTTGATAGTCGCCGATGGGCTGAGTTTTGGCATAGCCTGTATGCGACACTGTCATCACGACCGTCTGCTCTGGAATCAAGTCTTCACGACTAAAATCCGCTCGCGAGTCCACGATGTCTGTTTTTCGCTCATCACCAAAATCATCACGAATCTGGATAAGCTCTGCCTTAATCACGCCCATCAGCCTGTCAAAATCCGCCAAAATCATCTGCAAGCGAGCAATCTCACCCAAAATCTCCTGATACTCATCGGACAGCTTGTCCTGCTCTAAGCCCGTCAGGCGATGCAGCTGCATGTCTA
>JBHCFR010000054.1:0-5656 GCA_041801945.1 Moraxella sp.
AGATAGACAGTCAAAGCATTTTGGAAATCATCAATGAAAACATCAACGAGGAGGCTTATTGGGCGGAGATGATGACCATGCTAAGTGAGCTGGACAGAGGCGAGACAAGCGAGTTTAACACCCAAAAACTCTTGTCTGAATTTATTGAAGACAGGTTTAGCGAAGATGCGTTATCTCTTGTCAATTGTGCTGACTCTGCCCCCAAACTCTCCAAAGACGACTATATCAAACACGCCAAACAAGTGGACGCCCAAGCTCGCTATGATGACATCACGCCAAAGTCAGATGAGGATTATCTAGATGCCTGTTATTATTGGCCGTGGCAAGCCGCCGATGATTTGGATGAAAACCTAATCACGGACAACACGCCAAATCTGCTGTTTATCGCCCAAAAATATGACCTTGCCACGCCCCTTGCTAACGCCATCACCATGGCACGACGCTTTGATGGCACGCTCATCTATACGCCTTATCATGGACATACCGTCAGTCTGTCAGGAATAAACCCATGCGTTGATGATTATGTGGTTCGGTATTTACTTGACCCAAAAATAAGCTTTGATAACAAGATGATTTTATGTGAGTGATAAAATTTTTGAAATTTATCTTGAAAATTTTGACCCTAAGCACCATTTTTAGGTCAATCTGGTTTAACCAGTTTTTTAATCGTTTTTACAAAGTTAATGGAGAAATGCTATGCCAATCCGTCCTTTACATGATCGTATTGTCGTTCGTCGCACCGAGGAAGAACAAAAGACCGCAGGAGGTATCTTACTCCCCGGTTCTGCCCAAGAAAAACCTCAGCAAGGCGAGGTGATTGCGGTCGGCAATGGTCAGTTGGTGGACAATGTCAGCCTATTTTCAAGTGGTGTTCGCCCCCTAGACGTGAAAGTTGGTGACAAAATCTTGTTCGGTCAATACGCAGGTCAGACGGTCAAAGTAGATGGCGAAGAGCTGCTCATCATGAAAGAAAGTGACGTCCTAGGCGTTCTTGAATAATTCTTTAATTTAGGTGCAACTGCTCTTTTGACCTTTGCACTTTTAACCTCATAATCAACCCATTTAAGAGAGAATAAACATGGCAAAAGATGTTAAATTTGGCGTATCTGCCCGTGAAAAAATGATTGATGGCGTGAACATTCTAGCAGATGCCGTCAAAGTTACCTTAGGTCCAAAAGGTCGTAATGTCGTGATTGACAAGTCCTTTGGTGCTCCCACCATCACCAAAGACGGTGTGTCGGTTGCCAAAGAGATTGAGCTTGAAGACAAATTTGAGAACATGGGTGCTCAGCTCGTGCGTGAAGTGGCGAGCAAAACCAATGACGTGGCAGGGGACGGCACCACCACAGCAACCGTCCTTGCCCAAGCCATCTTAGTAGAAGGCATGAAAACCGTCGCTGCTGGCATGAATCCCATGGATTTAAAGCGTGGTATTGATAAGGCAACGCGTGTCGCCGTAGAACAAATCCACGCCCTATCCACCCCTGCTGATGACTTTAAAGCCATCGCTCAGGTCGGCTCTATCTCTGCCAACTCTGACAGCAAAATCGGCGAGCTCATCAGCGAGGCGATGAAAACTGTCGGCAAACAAGGCGTGATCACCGTTGAGGAAGGTTCAGGCTTTGAAGACACCCTAGAAGTGGTTGAGGGCATGCAGTTTGACCGTGGCTATATCAGCCCTTATTTTGCCAATAAGCAAGACAGCCTAACTTGCGAATTTGATAACCCCTTTATCCTACTTGTGGACAAAAAAATCTCCAACATTCGTGAGATTGTGCCTCTGTTAGAGCAAGTCATGCAGACCAGTCGCCCTCTGCTCATCATCGCTGAGGATGTAGAAAATGAAGCCCTTGCCACTTTGGTGGTAAATAACCTACGCGGCGGACTCAAAACCTGTGCCGTCAAAGCCCCAGGTTTTGGCGACAGACGTAAAGCCATGCTCCAAGACATCGCCATTTTGACAGGTGGTGTGGTCATCTCAGAGGAAGTGGGACTTAGCCTAGAAACAGCGAGCATAGAGCACCTAGGTACCGCCAAGAAAATCACTGTTGGTAAAGAAAATACGGTGATTGTGGACGGTGCAGGCGAGAAAACGCAGATTGACAGCCGCGTTGAGTCCATCAAACGTCAGATTGAAGAGTCCACCTCTGACTATGATAAAGAAAAACTCCAAGAACGCGTCGCCAAACTCTCTGGCGGTGTGGCAGTCATCAAAGTCGGTGCTGCCACCGAAACCGAAATGAAAGAGAAAAAAGACCGCGTGGATGATGCCTTGCACGCCACTCGTGCGGCAGTAGAAGAAGGCATCGTACCTGGGGGCGGTGTGGCACTCGTGCGTGCTCTGGCCGTGCTAAGCGACCTAAAAGGCGACAATGACGACCAAAACGCAGGCATCAACATCCTAAAACGTGCCATGGAAGCCCCTCTTCGCCAAATCGTCACCAACGCAGGCGATGAAGCCTCTGTCATCGTTAATGAAGTCAAAAACGGCTCAGGCAACTACGGTTATAACGCTGCCACAGGCGAATATGGCGATATGCTAGAAATGGGTATCCTAGATCCTGCCAAAGTGACCCGTTCAGCGCTTGAACATGCTGCCAGCGTAGCAGGTCTCATGCTGACCACTGAGGTGATGATTACTGACAAACCTGCCAAAGACGAACCTGCCATGTCAGGTGGTATGGGCGGCATGGGTGGTATGGGCGGCATGATGTAATCTGACCATACCGCACTCATCAAAAAAAGACTTGTCACACGGCAAGTCTTTTTTATTTATGCACTGTTTAACCGATAAGTTTCAACCACCTAAATAATGCCATGCAAGACTGCACGTATTTAACAACTCTTGTCTCTAAGTACTGCCCTAGATTAAGAGAGCATTAAACTCTTTAAAATGCGTGCAATGCACATCAATCATCCAAACTTATCCACAGGCCATCCTTTTGTCATGACCCTTTCATACTTGTGAAACATCATCGTCACATTGGGTGCTTTTTATCAAAAATTAATCAATAATTGATTTATAACTTATTGATTTTATTAATATAATTTTTAGAGAAAATAATGTATAAATTTTGTTCAATCAACTGGTATCGCACGCCATTCCGTCATTTTCATCAAAAATCACAAAGTTATCCACAGGCTTATCCACAGATTTTGGGGAAAATTTTCTGCTTAATTTTTGTCCTTTTTTGGAGTATAAAAATGGCAAGTAAAAACAGTCACTTGCCATTTTTTTAAGAGGATTTGGCGGAACATTTTCGTGAAACCTTGACTTTTAAAAATTAGCCTGCACCCCCTGCCGCCCTCGCCATTTCCTGTGCATGAATGCCAAACCCTGCTCCTTGTGCCAAATCATCGCCTAATATGCCATGCCACGCCACCACATCATGCACATCCATGTCCGTCCCCACGAGCATGCCTGACAGCACATCTCCCATGCCTGCTGTCGCCATAAAGGCATTGCCAAATGGGCATACTCGCACCGTTTTTCCATCAAAACTTAGGGTATTTGCCCCCTTCATAACCCATTGACCTCCGTAGCTTTGATGCAGACGGTGCAACGCGGCGAGCTTATCTTCATTGACGGCGGACACACTCATATCAAGCAGTCTTGCCGCTTCTGCTGCGTGAGGGGTGCAGATGACATGATCGGGCAGTCTGCCTCCTGTTTTTGCCAACCAGTACAACGCATCGGCATCTAGCACCACCCTCTCAAAGTGATGATGCCGCACCCTATCCATGACTTGATGAAAAATCGCCTCCGCCCAGTCGTCACGTCCAAGCCCCATGCCAAATGCCACACGATCAAACCCTGCAAGCTCATCTAAGTCATGCTCAATATCTGCCACCATGACATTTGGCGAGCGTGTCAGCATGGCACTGTGATGTGCTCTGTGGCACATGGCGGTCACTCGCCCTGCCCCCATGCTCATCGCCATCTGACTTGCCATGATGACCGCTCCTCCCATGCTCTGATGACCGCCTATCACCGCCACTGTGCCAAAGTCACCTTTATGTGCAGTGAGCTTTCGCTTAGGTGTGGTTGGTTTTTTGGATAAAAAAGCCGTTGCCACGAGCTCATCATCAGGCGGTATCAAGGGCAGATTGACAATCTTACCCACCACCTCTTTTGCCACACCGACGAACAGTCCGATTTTTAGCCCCATGACGCACAAAGTCATGTCTGCCTTGACACACACAGGCATGGGCACGCCTCTATCAGGATGTAGACCACTGGGGATGTCTAGGGCGATTTTTGTGCCACAAGCGGCATTAAAAGAGCCAATCAACGCCTGATGATCCTCACCCAACATCCTATCTAGCCCATTTCCAAACATCGCATCTAGATGTATCACGCGCTCAAAATGGCGTGTGATGTGCCCCACCTCATCACAAATCCCAACCTTAGAGCAGGCAGCCCTTGCACGCAGGCAATCAGCACTCTGTGGCGGCTTTGGGGCGATGATTTGTACCTTAAAATGCTCATCAAGGCTCTCTGATAAGTATTTTGCGACCAAATAGCCATCGCCTCCATTATTGCCCACCCCACACCACACAACGATATCCGCCTGCTTGATGTGATTTTGCTCTATCCATTTTATCAGGTGCAAAGACATCGCCAAACCTGCTTGCTGCATGAGACCAAAGGAGATGTTACCATCAGCAAACCAGCGTGCCTCCCAGTCTTGGATGCTCTTTGAGCTATAAATAGGCATAAGATTCATGGATGATTCCTTTTTATGCTAGTCAACATCAGGCACACCACTAACATCAGAGACATCACCAGTATTGGGTATGCCACTATGAAAACGCAGTTCATCATCAGGGCTGTCTATGAGCTCAGCTTCTACCTGCCGAAAAAACGCCACCCGTGCCTCTATGGGTTCATCAGACACTGACTGAGCCAATGCCAAATAATCCTCATAATGGCGACTTTCAGATTTCAAGAGGTACTTATAATACTTTGATAATTTTTCATCATCAATGACATCTGCCAACGCCGAAAACCGCTCACACGAGCGTGCCTCGATGAACGCCCCAATGATGAGTACATCTATCATGCCCGCAGGCTCCCACGTGCGTTTGTGCTTTAATAGCCCCTTGGCATAACGTCCTGCCGGTAGGTGCGACCACGCGATACCACGCTCCTTCATGAGTGCCAGTACCTGCTCATAGTGCAGCATCTCCTCACGCACCAGCTGTGCCAATCTCTCTTGTAGCTCTCTGTGAAACTCATAACGAAAAATCAAATTCATCGCTGTGCCTGCTGCCTTTTTTCACAATTGGCATGGTCTTGCATGAGCAGAGACAGATTGTTTTTGGCGACAGACAGCCACGCCTTGGAGGTTTTTGCCCCCAAAAAGGCATGAATGTGGCTGATGTCAGTTTTGGCTTTGGCACGACTGGTGATGGCTTCTAAGCTATCTTCTAATAAGTCATCTTCTGATAAACCATCTTCTAACACATCATTTTTTGGTGGTAATTTGGTCATTAGAGCTCCATGATATCAAACATTTGCTTATTTTAGCATGATTTTGATGTCTGTATCATGGCAACTTATCCTCCCCTCTCACAGAGCAGAGACTGTATTAGCCCAAACTTGTGAAATTTTATCCTCATGCCTCATCACATTTTTATTCAGCTTTTTCATTCA